>VGYV01000639.1 GCA_016872855.1 Planctomycetota bacterium | reverse complement strand
GGTCGCCCCTTCGGCTCCGCTCAGGGCAGGCTCTGGGCTACGGCTGGCTCGCCCGCATTCGCGGGCTACGGCGGCCGGAGATGTGGGCAAAGATGAGCCCCCCTGAGAGGGAGGGGGGTCGGGACCCCTCTCCCTTGTAGGGAGAGGGTAGGGAGAGGGTCGGGCTCAGGAGGTTCCAGCAGGCTCACCAGAATTGGGGGCCATACTCCAAGGAGAACACGGCGTTGACTTTCGCGTCTTGGGTTGGTATAGTGGGGGTGCGGGCGGCGCGACACGCGTGGGAGGCTCGGACTCGGTGTGGTGCGGGCATGTTGGACTATTGCACTCTTGCGCTGAGAGGGTAATGAAGAACTACCCAATGGGTGCGAACGGGGGGGCGGTTGGCCCGAGTCAGCGGACCTACCTGACCTCTGATTTGGCGCGTACGATCCTCACTGCCCGTCGCCAGGGGGAGGCTAAGGCTATCGTTTCACTTGACCTCAATCGTACCCGCGCCGTCGTCCATATCACCCCCACAGACGTTCGTCTGCCTGACGGCACGAGCCTGGAGGTGAAGAAGCTCCAAGCCCTGCTGCGCAAGGGCCTGCGCGTCTATGTCGTGAACGATGGCATCCCCTCGCCTGTCGAGCGGCGGGGAACCTACTACTACAAGCTCATGGCCACCGAGTCGGCCCCCACGCTGGAGATCAGTGGGGTGAAGATGCACCGGACTGAGGGGTGCTGTCCCTACGCCCAGGCAGAGGCTATCGTGCGAGCCGTCGTGCGGGCCGGGGACAGGGTGCTGGACTCGTGTGGCGGGCTGGGCTACACGGCCATCTGGGCGGCCCGCCTGGGCGCGGAGCGGGTGGTCTCCATCGAGCACGATATGGACGTCCTCGAGGTGGCCCGCCTGAACCCGTGGTCGGAGGAGTACTTCTTCGACAGCAGGATTGACGTTATTCCGGAGGACGTGACGGCGTACCTGGCGAGCCAGCCGTCGGGCTGCTTCGACGCCATCGTGCACGACCCGCCCCATATCACGCGGGCGGGGGAGCTCTATGGGCGCGGCTTCTACTTCGAGCTGAGCCGGACCCTGACAGCGACCGGGCGGCTCTATCACTACATCGGCGAGCCCTACACCAAGCGGGGGCAGAGGGACATCCACGAGGGCGTGGCTGCGCGGCTCACGAGTGTGGGCTTCGAGCCCGAGTACGTCAAGGAGCTGGCGGGCTTCGTCTGCACGAAGCGCCGCTGAGCCTCCCTACCTTATCCCCTTGCGAACGCTATAACTCTGTCGCGCTCCTCCAGCGTGCCCACCACAAGGTCGGCGTGGGCGAGGCGCTCAGCGGGCAACGTGTTCGTGATTCCTATGCAGCGCATGCCGGCCGCCTTGGCTGCCTGGATGCCGAGGGGCGAGTCCTCAATCACGGTGCACGCGGCGGGCGGCAGGCCCAGGCTCGCCGCAACACGTTGGTACACCTCGGGATGCGGCTTGTGACGCGCCACGTCCTCCGCGCCCACCAGGGCGTCGAAGCATCCGCGGATGCCCAGGGCGTCGAGAACCGTCTCGATGTTCTCGCGCCAGGAGTTCGAGGCCACGCCGAGGCGGAACTCGCCGTGAAGTGCCCGGACCAGGGCCACAACGCCAGGGAAGGGACGCACGTTGGCCGCCAGGAGCGCCTGAAAGACCCGGCGCTTGGCCTCGCGTAGCGAGGCGATGTCGCCCGTCGCGCCCCGGCTCGCGAGCAGCCATTCCAGCCAGTCAGCGTCCGACATCCCGACCCCCCGGGCGTAGTCCGGCTCGCTCGCTTCCAGCCCGTGCTGGGCGAAGAGGCGCCGCCAGGCCTCCACGTGCAGGCCCTCGCTATCCACCAACACCCCATCGAGGTCGAAGACGACCCCCTTCGCTCGGCTCTCTCCTCCGGACACAGGCGCCTCACCTCCTGGCAGCCTTGGCGGGGTCGGCGGCGGGAAGGCTCTCGTAGATGCGGCAGTAGCTCTCATAGCGGCCTGGGTCAATGCGGCCGGCCCCGACGGCGGCGATCACCGCACAGTCGGGCTCATGGGTGTGGGAGCAGTCGGCGAAGCGACACTGGCCGAATAGCTCCCGCATCTCCGGGAAGCAGTGCATCAGCTCGTCGCGCTCGAGGTCGTAGAGGGCGAACTCCCTGATGCCCGGGGTGTCCACCACGTAGCCGCCGATGTCGAGCGGCACGAGCGAGACGGCGCTGGTGGTGTGGCGCCCCTTGCCCGTGGCGGCGCTCACGTCGCCGACTCGCAACGCGAGGCCGGGCTGGACTGCGTTGAGGAGGGCCGACTTTCCGACGCCCGACGGTCCCGCAACAACGGACGTCTTGTCGCGGAGCACACCCCGCAGGCCATCCACGCCATCACCAGTCACCGCGCTTGCGGCCAGGGCCGCATAACCCAGCCGGCGGTACACCGCCAGGAGGCCGTCCAGTTGCCCCGGCTGAGCCAGATCGGCCTTGTTCAGACATACCACCGCGCCCATTTCGCCGTGTTCGGCCGAGACGAGCAAGCGCTCGAGCAGGCCGCGATTGAGCGGCGGGTCGGCGGCAGCGGCCACGGCGACCAGTTGGTCCACGTTGGCGGCCACCACCTGTTCGAGGCCCCTCTCGCTCGCCGCCCTTCGCGACAGCTTACCGGCTCTACGGGGCTCGATACCCTCGAGCGCGCCCTCACCCGTCGGCTGGAGCGACAGTCTCACGCGGTCGCCCACGGCGATGGGCCGGGTCTGGCTCCGCCGCGTGAGGCGCCACTTGCCGGGCAGGGCGCACCGAAGGTCCAGCCCGTCGCATCGGACGATGCAGCTCGCACTGTCCAGGCGGATCACGACGCCGCTGTGCATGGGCAACCCGGCGCAAGGTAACGGGGCCTCCCTGCCTCCCATCATGCCAGCACGCCGGCCCCTGTCAAGGGCCGGCGTGCCGGCCGGTGAGCGACCGCGGCTCTCAGCCGTCAGTTCACCTGGGATGACCCTGGTCCTATCTCCCTGATTATCGGGGCAGAGGCGTTGACCGTGATCCACCATCTGCCCATGGCGGCACCGGCGAGCGTAGCGTTCCAGAGCTTCACGCTCATGGCGGCATCCGAGATCTCGTAGACGACCCCGTTCCGCAGCTTCCAGGGCTCGCCATTGATCCTGATCGTGTTCTCGTTGGCGTTGCCCTTGGGATCGACGATGAGCATGATGGCCCGCCCTTCATAGAAGAACTTCCCCTTCGAGGCCAGAAGCGTCTCGCGGGTGATCGAGAAGCCCTTGCCATCGCCGATGTCCATCTGGAACAAGAAGTCGTCGTTCCTGGGGTTGATATTCAGGTCGCCCCTGAGCTGGTCCTCGCCGGTCAGCGCCTTGATGATCCTCTCCGCGCCTTGGCCAGCCACACCCATGTCCACATGTTCCACTCGTCCCCCAGTCCTCAGGATCACGAGGACATCCTCGCAGGGCAGACAGGTGACATATGCCTTGCTGGAGTCTGCCTCACCGATCGTCGGCTCCCTGTAGAAGAAGGTCAGCGTCTCGCCCGGCTTGCTCTCCTCAGCCACAGGATGGCTGAAGACGTCAGGATTGTGGACGAATGGCGTCAGTGCATCCACAAGGTTGGTCCCTTGGACGGGGTAGCTGCCGTACTTCTGGAAGAAGAGCTCCATCGCTGCGCCAACCTGCTTCAGGTTCGACTCAGCGGTGGCCACGCGTGCCGAAGCGCGCGCTCCCCGGTAAACGCCGTAGCCGAGCCCGAGGAGCACGGCTATGACAGCAATGACGACCAACAACTCGATGACAACGAACGCCACTCGCTTCCGCCCGTTTCCCCGCCGCATCGTCGGTCTCCTTTGCAGTGAAGGCCCCTTCTTCCCACAACCCCGTTCATTGTTCCACAACAGCAAAACGTGGGCCGGCGACGCAGCGCCGCCCTGGGCAATCAAGCGCCCATGCGTAACCATTTGCCGCCACTGGCCTTACACATTTCCCGCCACAACACCGCATGAGGCTCCCCCTCCACGCAGCCGCAAGGCAGGTAGGTGAAACCCGTAAAGCGGGGCCGTATGGCCAACACTTCACGGTCTTCGGGCGACAGGCTCGGGCGCTGCGCGCCCCTTGTCCCGCCGCGACCGCTTCCCCTCGGACCCCCGCAACCTCCAACCTGCCAGGCTACCGCGCTCACTTGTTGGAGGCAATGCGTCCTCCGATCGTCAGCACGTCGAAGTACCACTCCCCCATGTCCACACTGCTCTTCACCTTCTTCTTCGTGTCATCCGTCACGGGCTGTTCGTTCCAGACCCGGATGCGCATCCGGCCGTTGGAGAGAGCGCTGATCGTGTAGTTGTTGCTGTTGTATAGAGGGTAGAACTGGCCGTTGACATCAATGCCATTCTGGTTGCCCTGGCCCTTGGGTCCAAAGCGAACCCAGTTGACTGCTCCGGAAAAGGCGAGTTCGCCCCGCGACGCGTGAAGGTCGTTGCGGGTGATGACTTGCCCGCTGGGCAAGCACAGTGTCAGCACGGAATCAGGGTTGTTGCGGGGGTCTACGTTGACGATCCCCGAGATCACGGTCTCTCCCGTGATGCTGTGGATGATGCTGCCGGCACTGGTGGGGTTGAAGGACAGGTCATACAGGGTTTGCACGTTCACCCCGGTGTTCAGCACTACCGCGGTACGCCCGTCGTCTGATACGAAGGCCGTGACGTAGTAACTCCCGCTCTCGCCCTCGCTGAGGGTTGGGGGGAAGTACAGGGAGTTCACGGTCTTTCCCGGATACTCCTCCGGCATCAACGGGTTGGCGAACACCTCTGGGTTCGGCACGAATGGCGTCAAGGCGA
>VGYV01000638.1 GCA_016872855.1 Planctomycetota bacterium | reverse complement strand
TTATATTTCTATAGTCCCCCCCCCCCCACTTGTCAAGGGTTTTTCGAATCTTCCAGCCCGCCACCCACAGTCAAGGAGAAACCAATGGTCACGAAGAGCGGGGGCGTGCTCTCAGTCGTCCTGTCCCTTGCGACGGTTCTCGTCAGCGCCTGGGCAGCGGAGTACGACACCGGCGGGCCGCTGGCGGGCTACAAGCTGCCGCTCTTCCCGACCCAGCACGGGGAGAAGCCGGGGCAGCCGGGGGAGTTGCCCGGGAAGCACGACGCCGACCCGCTCGCGCCATGCTTCGAGCTGAATCCCGGCTCGCCCGAACTCTATCGCAACTACTGGTTCAAGTACTGCCCCTCCCGCAGCTTCTTCGACCGCCAGAGCAAGGTGCGGGGCTGGGTCGCACCGAACATCCCAGGGGCCGGCAAGGCCGAGGACTATGCGGCGCCGCTCTACTGGGTGCCGCGCCACGACGCCGTGGTGAATACGGGGCTGAGGTGGAAGGCCCTGCCCATCGTCCGCTGCACCGTCGGCTCGCCCGTCCTCAAGCTCGACCTGGGGGAGCTGGAGGTCGGCGTCTACGCCCTCCGCTTCATCGCCGCCGTGCCCACGGAACAGCTCAAGCCGTTCCGAACCCCGCTCTTCGTGCGGGCGAAGATCAACGACGGGCCGAAGGGCGAGACCAACAGCTACCGCATCCGCCTGGGCTACTGCGACGAGTTCTACAGCATTGCCGAAATCTACTTCCACGCCGACGAGCGGCGGAGCTACCGCGCCGAGGTCGCCGTGGACGAGGGGAGCGGGGTGGAGATGCTGCTCCACGAGATTTCGCTCGACGACGCCCTCGCGGGCGTCGCGCTCCGCGCCATCAAGAGCCGCAAGACCCTCCCCGAGGCCGGGCCGCCCGCACCCGCGAACCTCGAGCCGCCCAAGGAGCAGCGCCTCGCCCGCGACGCCGAGATCTGGAACGCCTTCCCCCGCGTCAACGCCCAGGCGTTCGGCCACGGCTGGATGGGCGGCGACGAACACACCCTGCGCCGAAACGTCACCATCGGCGTCCCAGGCAAGACCCCCAGGGAAATCGCCGATGAGTTCGGCGACTGGCAGCCCGCCAAGGGCGATGTCTTCCTCGTCAACAAGAAGCTCGACCTCACCTACACGATGGACGACCTCCGCCAAGGCAAGCCGCTTCCCGCTCCCTATCCCCACCGGGACGACGGGGCGGGGCTCTTCTTCCCCGACCCCGCCGACCCAGGCAAGGGGCACATCTGGTCGCCCATCGCCAACGAGGTGCAGAACCGCCTCCGGAACTACCCCGGCACCCTCGTGCGGGGCAACGTCGCCAAGTACCTCAAGACGGGCGACACATCCGCCGCCCGCGAGGCCGCGGTGGCGCTCGCACGCTGGGCCTACGCCTTCCCGACGATTGACGCCGCGAACTTCCTCCTCTACGTGACACGCGACCCCGGCCCCTACGGACGCGACATCCGCTGCCGCCGCCGCGACTCCACGGCCAGCTTCTACCCCCACTACCCCCTCTACGTTGACCCCATCCTCTACGACTACGACCGCATCTTCGACTACATCAAGGACAATGCCGAGCTGGCCGAATCCGTTGGCCGCTTCGTCCCCTGGGTGAAGACCCCGCAGGACGTTGTGAAGCTGATTGACGCCTACCTTGTGCAGACGACGGCCAAGCGGATTCTGCGCTACCACTACTACACCGACCCGATGGACATTGCGAACGCGGCGGCGGTGGTCGGCGACACGAAGGTCACGGACCCCTGGATGGAGTGGCTCTTCTCCAAGACCTTCATCTACCCGCTGCCGCCAGTCGGCATCGCCGACGCGATGATCACGGGCTGCTGCCGCGACGGCTGCGAGTACATCGGCTCCACATACTACGCCCAGGGCGAGGGGGCCATCCGCGTGGCCGAATCGCTCGAACGCTACCTGAAGGCCGGCGGCAACCCGAAGTACGACCTCAGCGACAAGGCGCGGTATCCCAAGCCCGTAGCCCAGTGCTACTGGCGGCTGCGAAACGTCGTGGCCGGCTGGGACTTCGTCCGCATCGGCGACGTGTGCGGTCCCGACAAGACGGCCGGCCACACACTCCGCGACCTCGGCTTCGCCGCCCGCGGCTGGGAGTGGACTGCCGACCCCCGCTTCGCCTTCATCCTCAAGCACTACGTCGGTCGCAAAGAGCAGTCGGACGCCGATTGGGCGAAGATCGAGGAGGCGGCGGCCAAGCTCAAGCGCGCCCCCTGGCTCGACCTACGCTCCCGCGTCATGCCCATGTGGGCGGGCGTGCTCGAAAGCGGCTTGGAGCACGACGACCCCCGCTTCCGCCGAGCCGCATACGTCCGCGTCGGATTCGGCTGGGGACACCAGCACGCCGACACGATGGACCTCCAGGTCGTCGCTCAGGGCTGCCCCGCGACGATTGACGGCGGCCAGCGGAGCGGCTATTCGTCGCCCAGCGACGGCACAACCCGCGTCCACAACCTCGTCGAGGTGGACGGCCGCGGCTTCCAGGGCTACTCCTGGGTGCGGTCCCTCGCCGACGCCCCCGGCGCGCGCTACCTGATGGCCGAGGCCGAGCCGCCCGAGGGCACCACCCTCTTCCGCCGCCAGGTCGCCCTCATTGACGTGGACGAAGGCCACGGCTCCCACCCCCTCCCCATCGAGGCCCAGAAACCCGGCTCCAAGCTCCCCGGTGGGGCAGGCGTCCCGCCTGCCGCTGGGGGTGGGGCAGGCATCTTGCCTGCCAATTCCTATGTCTTCGACGTCTTCCGCGTCGCCGGCGGCAAGACCCACACCTACTGCTTCCACGGCACGGTCGAGGACGATTTCCAGTGGAACGTCGCCGACGCCAAGCCCGTGCCGGAGAACGACGAGAGCGAGATCGGCCAGTATCTCGGCATGTTCAAGAGCCTGCCCGACAAGCGCTTCGCCGGCACCGCCCCCGACATCCTGGAGGCCACCTGGCGCCAGACCCGCGACCCGAAGCTCTTCGGCAACGAGCGCATGCACCGCGGCCCCAACTACTCCGACGACCTTCCCCGCCGCTTCACCCGCCTCCACCTGCTCGACGCCAAGGGCGCGAAGGCGATGCGCGGCAGCCTCAACTGCCGCAACTTCAAGTACGACTTCGCCTGCCTCATGGCCCAGAGGCAGGCGCAGGGTGACTCGGCGCGGCCCTTCGTGGCGCTTATCGAGCCATTCGTCGGAGAGCCGTTCATCGTGAGCAAGAGGCTACTAGAGGTGAATGACGGCAGTCGTGCAACGCCGCCGTACAGGGCGGTGGCTATTGAGGTGAAGACGAAGAACGGCCATAAAGACATCTGCTTCGCTGATGGACCAGTCGTGGGGCACCCCTGTACTGTCCCGGAGGCGAACATGGCGGTGTGTGCTCAGTTCGCCTACTACTCCACCGACAACGAAGGCATGCGACAAGCGACCATGGTGGGCGGCGCATACATTGACGTACCGGGCATCAGGCTCAGGGTCACAGAGCGCTACCGGTCGGCCAACGTGGTGAAGGTGGATTACCTGGCGAAGACGCTGTGGATTGACCAGCCCTGGCCCGCCACCACGCGGCCTGCCATGTTCGAGATCGGCGTGCCTGGCCACTGGACCACCTACACGGCCCTCGACGTGAGGCCCGACGGCAATCTCACCCGCATCACGGTCGAGAACGGCGCCGACTACTTCCGCTCAGGCATCGAAGAGGTGAATGGCGAGAAGGGCACCGTCCGCTGCGCCCTCAACCCCACGATGGGCAATCGCCCCGGCATCAACAAGGGCTGGGTCGCCTCGAACGATGAGATGACCACCTTCTGGCGCGCCGACATCATCGGCGACAAGCCGGCCAACCTCTTCAAGCTCACCGGCGCGCCGGTCACAAAGGAAGCCTTCGGCAAGGCGGGCGTCCTGCGGCTTTGGGAGTATGGCGTCGGCGACACCGTGCGCCAGAGCACCTTCGCCAGCGTGCGCCGAGTGGCCCCCGGCCAATTCGAGCTAACCGCCGACGTAGATGTCACCGTCACCCTCCCCGACGGCAAGCCCCGCACCGTGGGCAGCGAGGAGTTGGCAAAGGGCAGTGGCGTTGTGAAGATCGGGGCGCCGTAGGGGCGCCGTGCGCCCCCTCTTGTCATCGCGAGCTTGTCGAGCGACCACGCCCCTCTTGTCATTGCGAGCTTGCCGAGCAACCTTTCAGAGGAGTAGACTGACGCGACGGGAGTTCACTTCGGTCGGGTGCGCCACGCCTTTGAAAGGTGCTTCGGCAGGCTCAGCATGACAGGGGGAGCTTGCTCGCTCCCGCGCGCGGTGGGGCTTGCTTGCCGCGAGGAGGTGAGAGCATGGTGGCAAGACGCTACTACGTCTACATCATGGCGAGCATCTCCCGCGTGATCTACGTGGGCGTGACCGACGATCTGGAGCGCCGCGTCGGGGAGCACAAGCGTGGGGAGATCGAGGGGTTTACGAAGCAGTACCGCCTGAAGAAGCTGGTCTACTTCGAGGAGTTCGGCTACGTCCGCGATGCCATAGCGCGCGAGAAGCAGCTCAAGGGCTGGCGGCGGGAGAAGAAGGTGGCGCTCATCGAGGTCGAGAACCTGCACTGGCGCGACCTGAGCTGGGAGTGGTTCGATTCCCGGCGCTTTGCTCTCGACCAGGAGTGAGGTGCCCTCCGTTGCCCCGCACACCCCTGGTATGATGTCCCGGTCGGTCTTCAAGATCAGATCTCTTCTGTTCTGTCTTTGATCGACCGGGGGGAGAGGTGGCGAAGAAGTGACCAGACCTCCATGCTGGAAGGCGTTGTGTACGGGTGTCT
>VGYV01000637.1 GCA_016872855.1 Planctomycetota bacterium | reverse complement strand
CAGCAGGCGAGGCTGGGCAACGTGCGAGCGGCAGAGCTCGTGCGGGCGCACCGGGCGGTCTTCCGCGACGTGCTCGCGGGCATGGACGGCCAGGAGGTGGAGACGGCTGGGGATTCGTTCCTGATCGTCTTCGCCGCACCCTCGGAGGGGGTGAAGTTCGCGCTGCACATGCAGGCGGCGATGCGGAAGGCGCGGGACGCGGAGCCCGAGCTGCCACGGGTCCGCGTGGGGGTCCACCAGGGGCAGGTGGTGGTCGAGCGCCACGCGGAAGGTCCGAAGCCGATGGACGTCTACGGGCTTCAGGTCTCCACCGCCGCGCGGATCATGGAGCTGGCGTGTGGTGGACAGGTGCTGTGCTCGCGCGCCGTGTTCGACGACGCCCGGGCGATCCTGCGCGGCCCTGACCTGCAGGGGCTTGCACCCGTGGCCTGGCTCAACCACGGCCCCTACCGGTTCAGCGGTGTCAAGGATAGCCACGAGGTCTGCGAGGTAGGGGAGGAGGGGCTGGCGCCCCTTGCCGCCCCGCCCGCGGGCGCCAAGGGCTGGCCCGCGGGCCAGGGGGAGGAGGGACTCGGCTGGCGCCCGGCGGCAGGCGTGGTGGTGCCAGGGACGAATTGGGTGCTCAAGGAGCGGCTCGGGCGGGAGAAGGAAGGCCCGTTGGGGCGGTTCCGGGGGGAGTTCGGCGAGGTCTGGAAGGCGTGGAACCCGAGCGACAAGTCGAGCCAGGCATTCAAGTTCTGCTTCCGCCGCGACAGGGTGCCGGCCCTCAAGCGCGAGGCCACGCTCCTGAAGCGCCTGCGGAAGCACCGCCACCCCAACCTTGTCGAGGTGTACGATGTCACCGAGGGCGAGCGGCCGCCGCACTACCTGGAGATGGAGTACGTGGAAGGGCCGCCGCTGGAGGAGTGGCTGGCGACGGGGCCTCCGCTGAGGGACCGCCTCGAGATAATCGCGCAGGTGGCTGACGCGCTCGACACCGTGCATGCCGCGGGCATCTACCACCGGGACATCAAGCCGGGCAACATCCTCCTGACCCACCGCGAGGATGGGGCGCTTCAGGCGAAGCTGACCGACTTCGGCCTCGGGGCGGCTGAAGACCCAGAGCTGCTCAAGAGCATCTATGCCTCCCGCACCGAGGGCGTCGCGGGGACGTGGGACTACATCGCCCCCGAGCTTCGGGAGGGGGGGCGCGCGTCGCCGCAGAGCGACCTCTACAGCCTCGGCCTGACCCTCCTCCAGATTGCGACTGGCAAGCTCAGGGCGCCCGCGGGGCCCGGCTGGGAGCAGTCCGTCCAGAGCGAGATTCTGCGGGAGGACATCGCGCGGTGCATGGACCCCGACCCCGCCAAGCGGTGGGGCCGCGCCGGGGAGCTGGCCCGCGCGCTGCGGAGCCACGACCAGCGCCTCCGCGAACGCGAGCTCGAGCGGGACCGCGAGCGGCAGCAGCGCCGCGCCAGGCGCCTCCGCGCCGTCGCCTCCATCGTCGGCCTCGTCGCCGCCGTGATGATCGTCCTCGGCGGCTATGCCTGGCACCAGCGCGCCCAGGCGGAGCGGCAGCGCGGGATCGCCCAGGCCGAACGCGACGAGGCCAGGCTTCAGCTCGGGGTGGCCCTCCTGGAACGCGCCAAGGCGCTCGAACGAGAGGGCCGAACCGTCAGCGCGTTCGTGGTCGCGGGGCGAGCGTTCGGCTTCGAGGGCCATGGGGGCTCGCCTGAGGACTATCCCCCTCTGCTGAGGCCCGGCTCGGACGAATGCCTGCTCGCGCGGGGCCTGGCCGTGAGGAATGGCGGGCGAACCCTGTGGCAGGCCGAGGCCAACAAGGACCCCCGGTTCCGCGTGCGGAGCCTGAGCTTCAGCCCGGACGGAAAGACCATCGCCTCGGCCAGCGGCGACAACGTGGTCCGCCTCTGGGACGCAGCGACCGGGCAAGCCGCCGCGACGCTCCAGGGACACACTTCGGAAGTCACCGGCGTGAGCTTCAGCCCGATGTGCGGAACGCTCGCGTCGAGCAGCGTGGATAAGACCATCCGCATCTGGGACGTGGCGTCCCGCAAGGAGATTGACCGGCTCGAGGAGCGGTTCGCCGATTGCCTCGCCTTCAGCCCCGACGGCACGAGACTGGCGTTCGGCGGCCGCAACCTCCGCGTGTGGGACGTGGCGGCGAAGAAGGTCCTCCAGGAGTTCCCCGGAGACCCCATGGGCGTGACCGCCGTGAGTCTCAGCCCAGACGGCAGAAGGGTGGCCTCCGGACACATGGGCGACAGCCTGCAACTGTGGGATCTTGCCTCGGGCAAGGTGATCGCGTCCCACGAGGGACAGCATGGCGGCCGCGTCTTGACCGTGAGCTTCAGCCCGGACGGCAAGTGGCTGGCGTCAGGAGGGTGGGACTGCAGGGTCCGCTTGTGGGATGGCACGACGGGTGCCCCAATCACCATGCTGGGGGAGCACACCTCCGTCGTCTGTAGCGTCGCGTTCAGCTCGGACGGCGCCACACTGGCCTCCGCGGGTGGAGCCGACAGGACGATCAGGCTGTGGGATGTGGCGACAGGGGAGACGATGGTCCTGGAAGGGCAAGGTGTGGGACTGACGAGCGTGGCGTTCAGCCCCGACGGCAAGGCCCTCGCCTCGGGGGGCGAGGGCAAGAACCTCCGCCTGTGGGACGTGACGAGGAACAGGACCCTCCGGAGCGGCATCGCCGCCGAGGGCAGCCTGTGCTTCAGCCCTGACGGCAGGACCCTGGCCTCGGCAGGCGCCGACAGCAAGGTCCTCCTCTGGGACGTGGCCACGGGCAGAATGAGCGCAAGCCTGGAAGGGCACGGGGGCGAGGTCAACGGTTTGGCCTTTCATCCCAAGAGCAAGACTCTGGCCTCCATCAGCTTCGACCGGACGGTTCGCCTTTGGGACCTGTCAACGGGCAAGACGAAGGCCACACTGAGTGCTGGGACGTACTTCGCACGTTGCGTCCGCTTCAGCCCTGATGGGGAGTTCCTGGCCTCGCCGTACGGGGACGACGGGATTGGCCTCTGGGACGCAAAGAATGCCGAGACCCGCGAGCCGATAGCCAGCCGCAAAGGGCACAAGACCTTCGTCCGCCAGATCGCCTTCAGCTCAGACAGCAAGATCTTGGCCTCCGCCAGCGATGACCAGACTATCCTGCTCTGGGATGTGCCGTCGCTCGCCCTCCGCGCCACGCTCAGAGAGGACACGGCAGAGGCCGGAAAGGTGATCTTCTGCCCGGAGATGGCCTTCAGCCCGGACGGGACGGCCCTCGCTTTCACGGGCACCGACAAGGTGGTCCGCCTGTGGGACCTCGCGTCGCGCTCGGTGCGCCTGAAGCTCAAGGGGGGATGGGGAAGCGTGGCCTTCAGCCCGGACGGGAAGACCCTCGCCTCTGGAGGCGCGGGGGGGATCCGCCGGTTGGGCGGGCCAACACTGAAGCCGGTGGCGACGGCCCCTATGACCGCGCGGGGCGCGGGAGGCATCCGTCTGTGGGACGTCGCGACTGGCGAGGCCATTGCGGCCCTCGATGGGGACGCCACGAGCTTGTGCTTCAGCCCGGACGGCAAGCTGCTGGCCTCGATGGGCCCAGGCGACACTCTCCGCCTTCACCGGATCACAGCCGTCCGTCCTCTTCCGCGCGAGTTCTTCGACCAGTTCCGCTTCAGTGGCCTGGAGGCACAGTTCCTCACCCCCCAGCATGACCGTGGGGCCGGCGGAACTCCCGGCGCCAACGGGCGTTGACCTGTCTCCCCATCTCTCTCCCTTGTTGCGGCCACCCGCTCGCCGGAGTAGAGTCGCGTCAGTCAGCACCCACCCGAGCACTCCGGGGCTGCGGACGAACGTCTTCGGCGAACGCCCATTCGGTCGGCGGGGGAGCGTCGCGTTCCTGGCAGCGCTCCTTCTGCCCCTCGCGGCGCAGGGGAGGGAGGGGCCGTTCCATCTCGAGGGGAGCTGCCTGACGGTGCGGACCGCCGCCATCGAGCTGGTCATCGAGGATGGCGGCGTTGTGCTCCTTCGGGACCGCCGCACCGGCGAGACCTTTGCTCAATGCGAGCCGTGGCCCGCCCTCCGCCAGGTGCCGTCGGGCGCGTCCTCGGCGGACGACTGGGGGACATTCATCCGCGCCTGGCGGGCGGGATCCACGCACTACGCCGACGACGCGAAGGCCCAGGCGGCGCGCCGCCGCCCGGGGCAAGGATGGCAATGCAGGTTCAAGCCGGCCGGCCGATCCGAGGCGGAGCTGGTCTGCCAGGAGCCCGCGGGCAGCGAGTTGAGATACCTGGTGCGGGCCGATCGCAGGACTGGTGAGATCGTCCTTCGAGCGTCCGCTCGCCTGGCGTCCACGCCTCTCTCGCTCGATGTGCCTATCCTCGGCCTCGCGGGACAGGCGGTGATCCTGGGCAACGGGGCGCGCTACACCCGCGACGACCCACCCGAGGTGGACTTCTGCATGCGGTGGGCCAACAACCTCTACTCGCCGCGCTTCGCCGTCGTCGAGGGGAAGCACGGCTGCCTGGCCGTCTGGACGGAGGACTATTCAGGGGTCGGGAACCTCTATCTGGCCCACGGCAAGGCGACGGACCACCTGATCCTCCACGGCGGACGCGACCCGCGCGAGCGCGATGCATCCGCCATGGCGTCCCTCTCGTGGCGGATCGGCGTCTTCCCCGACTGGGCTGCGGCGGCCCGCCGCTATCGCCAGCTCTTCGAGGAGGCCACGGGAGCCGTCCCACTCTGGGAGAACCGCTGCCGCTGGGTGCGCTCGGTCCACGCCGTCTCCACAAGCGTGCCTTCGCCGGCCGAGGCTGAGGTCTACTATCGCCGGCTG
>VGYV01000636.1 GCA_016872855.1 Planctomycetota bacterium | reverse complement strand
CGCCGCCGAGTTCCCCGCACTGGTCGCCCTGCTGGGCAAGGCCAAGGCCGGCCCCGAACTCCAGGCCGCCGAGGCCGCACTCTCCGCCGTGTGCCAGCGCGAATCGCAGCCGGGCACGGGCAAGGTTGCCATCGTCAAAGCCGTCTACGGCGCACTGCCCGACGGCCCGTCGGCCGACGTTACGGCCAAGGTCGCCGAACTCATCAAGGGCGGCGCGACCTCCGTGGAGGCCTCGAACGCCAACTTCGGCGACCCCGCCAACGGCATCGCCAAGAAGCTCCGTGTCGAGTTCACTGTGGATGGCGTGGTGCAGACGAAGACGGTGAACGAGAACGACGCGATCACGCTGGCCGGCCGCATCACCCCGCCCGCGTTCGTGGACGCCATGTGCGCCGCGATGGCGAACGCCACGGGGCCGGCCAAGCTCGCCCTCATGCGGGCGCTGCGGTCTGCCGGCGGCCCGAAGGCCCTCGGCACCATCCGCAAGGCCACGGCTGACGCCGACGATGAAATCAAGAACACTGCGTTCTCCGTCCTGTGCGACTGGCCGACGCCCGACGCTCTGGCGGACATCACAAAGCTGGCCAAGACCTCTAAGGACGCGCGGGTGAAGATACTCTCGCTCCGCGGCTGGCTCCGCCTCGTCCCGCTCCAGGAGGCCCCTGTCGAGGAGAAGCTGGCCGGCCTCAAGGAGGCGATGGCGTTGGCCGAACGGCCCGAGGAAAAGCGCTCCGCCCTCGCCGCCCTCGGGGCAGTCTTCGCCCCCGAGTCGCTAGCCGTGGTCGTCCCCTTCCTCAGCGACAAGGGGCTCCAGGAGGAGGCGGCGGCCGCCGCCGTGGCCATCTCCGAGAAGATCATCGGGAGAGCCCCGGCCGCGGTCGCCGACGCCATGGCCGAAGTTGTCGGTGTCACCAAGAACCAGCAGACGGCCAAGCGCGCCCGGACCCTCCTCGGCCAGGCCCGCAAGGCCGCCCCGGGAAAGAAGTGAAGAAGAACTGGATGAATGGATGGGTGGATGTATGGATGGGTGTCAGACGCGAACGGCGCAGGCCCGCGGTGTTGGCGCCGGCCCGGCCCGCTGCAGTGGGCGACAGGGGATAGCCACGGGCGCAAGCCCGTGGGACGCCGTGGTGCCCCCGGCCCAGCCCCCGCAGGGGGCGGCAGAGGCCCTGGTCCGCACGTGCCCGATGGTTCCTGCCGCCCCCTGCGGGGGCTGGTGTGGGGGTGATCCCCCATCCCACGGGCTTACGCCCGTGGCTATCCCCTGCCGCCCTTCGGGCTCGGCCGGGACCTCAGGTGTGTGCCATCCGTGTCAGGCACCCATCCATCCATCCATTCATCCATTCATCCCCTTGCGAGGTGCATGGTGATGCCTGAGTGCCCTGACCGGCTGAATGCCGCGGCTGCCCTGGTGGACGTCCACGTGGCCGAGGGCCGCGGCGGCAAGGTGGCCATCCTGTGCGGCGACCAGCGGGTCACTTACCAGGCCCTCCATGAGAACATGAACCGCTTCGGCAATGTCCTGCGCTCGCTCGGCGTGCGCATGGAGGAGCGCGTGGCCCTCCTCCTGCCCGACATCCCCGAGCTGCCCTTCACCTTCTTCGGGGCGATGAAGGCTGGCTCCGTCGCCATCCCGATGAACACCCTGCTCACGCCGAAGGACTACGAGTACCTGCTCAACGACAGCCGCGCCCGGGTCCTGGTGATCCACCCTGCGCTCCTCGGCCACATCGAGCCCATTCGCGGGGAGTTGAAGTACCTCGAACACCTCCTGATCGTGGGCGAGGAGGGAAGCCCGCGTGCAGGTATGCACGCCCTACCGTTCGCCGCTCTAATGGCCGCGGCCTCGCCCGAGCTGGAGCCGGCCGACACGAGCAAGGACGACGCGGCGTTCTGGCTCTACAGCTCGGGCACCACGGGCTTCCCCAAGGGCGCCATTCACCTGCACCACGATATGCTGGTCGAGGCCGACCTTTACGCCCGCAATGTCCTGGGCATCCGTGAGGACGACGTGTGCTTCTCCGTCGCCAAGCTCTTCTTCGCCTACGGCCTCGGCAACGGCCTCTACTTCGCCCTCCGCGTCGGCGGCACCAACGTGCTGCTGCCCGGCCGCCCCACGCCCGACGCCGTGTTCGAGACCATTGACCGCCACCGGCCGACCATCTTCTACAGCGTGCCGACCAGCTACGCCCAGCTCCTCCACCTGGCCGAGAAGGCGGGGCGGACGAGCCTCGGGCGGGTGCGCATGTGCGTCTCCGCCGGCGAGCCGCTGCCCAAGCCCATCTTCGAGAAATGGCGCGACCGCTTCGGAGTGGAAATCCTTGACGGCATCGGCTCCACCGAAATCCTCCACATCTTCATCTCCAACCGCCCGGGCCGCGCAAGGGCCGGCTCCACCGGCGAAATCGTCCCTGGCTACGCCGCCCGCATCGCGGACGAGCACGGCCGCGAGCTCCCCCACGGCGAAGTGGGCACCCTGTTCATCCAGGGCGACAGCATCGCCGCAGGCTACTGGAACAAGCACGAGCAGACCAAGACGACCTTCCAGGGCGAGTGGATCAACACCCACGACAAGTTCAGCGTGGACGCCGACGGCTATTTCTGGTACGCGGGGCGGACGGACGATATGATCAAGGTGAGTGGGATGGCCGTGTGGCCGACGGAGGTGGAGGCGCTCCTTCAGGCGCACCCGGCCGTGCTCGAAAGCGGCGTGGCAGGCGTCGAGGACGCCGAGGGCCTGGCCAAGCCCTTTGCCTTCGTCGTCCTCAAGAGCGGCCACCACCCCTCCCCCGGGCTGGCCCACGAGCTACAGGAATTCGTGAAGGAGCGGACGGCAAAGTACAAGTACCCGCGGTGGGTGGAATTCGTCCACGACCTGCCCAAGACGGCGACGGGCAAGATCCAGCGCTACAAGCTCCGCGAGCTCGGTGCCGCCGCCCGCTGGCTCCACGACCAGCAGCGCGAAACCTGAAGACCCGAAGCCACCAGGGAAGATGCGGCACACCTTCGGTTGCCAACCACCCTCTTCTCAGGCTTTCGCCCGGTCAAACTGGGGGATCTTGAGCGACTCGCCGTCCTTGAGGGCCGACTGGTGGGCGATGATGCCAGGGACGGTCATGGCAAGGGATTCGTAGACGTCAATCATCGGCTGGCGGTCTTCGAGGATGGCCATGACGAACTCGTGCATCAACTGGCCATGCGACCCACCGTGGCCGCCAGCGGGAACGCCAGGGGGAAGCTGGGGACGCTTCAGGTCGGGCAGGGGGCGCATCGAGCCGCGGTAGTTCATGCCGTCCATCCAGCCCTTCTCGCCGAACACGCGGCCCGTCTCCGAGATTTTCGAGAAGACGGTGTGCCACATGCCCATGCGCGAGGCCCCGCCCTCGCTGGTCTGGAAGAGGGCCACCTCGTCGGCGAAGGGGTTGTCGTACTTGTTCGCACCCGGCTTGTACCACTGCTTGTCGCTCTTGAAGCCGACGCACGACACGCTGGTGTAGCGCTTGCCCGTCACGCCGATGTAGTAGGCGGTCGAGTGGGTGGGATACCACAGCGGCGGCGTGCCGATGCGCCAGCCCTTGTAGGAATCAATGGGGGCGGAGACGTAGTGGTAGTATTCGCCCTCCGAGTAAACGAGCCGCCCGAAGCCGCCGGCCTTGTATATCTGCCGCATCGCGTAGCAGTCGTCGTGGAAGCAGCTTGTCTCGGCCATCATGTACTTCAGGCCCGTCTTCTGCACCGTCTCGGCCAGCTTCTCGGCATCCTCGACCGAGCCCCAGACCGCGGGCACCGCGGTCATCGAGTGCTTGCCGCTGTTGAGCACGAGCATCGAGTGCCGCGCGTGGCTCGGCGCGTCCGTGGCCGTGAACACCGCCTCGATCTTCGGGTCCTTCACGAGGAGTTCGAGCGATTCGTAGGACTTCTCGCAGCGGCAGGCCTTCATCAGGCCCTCGCGGCGCGCGGGAATGAGGTCGCTCACCGCCACGATCTCGACGTTCGGGTGGTCTTGGAAGCCGAACTGCGCGCCGAAGCTGCACACGCCGTAGCCCACGATGCCCACGCGCAGCTTGCGGTCGGTCGTCGGCTTCCACTCCTGCTTCGGCGCTTCCGCCGCCAGGCCGCCCGCCGCCACCGCCGCGAGCGACCCGACGCCCAGCTTCTCCACGAAGTCCCGCCGGCCCATCTCATCTTCCGCCATCGCCCTGCCTCCTGCCTCCCCGGCCTGTCCCTCCACACCAGGACTATAGCGCCCGGCGGGCCACGCATCAACTCTTGATGCGGGAGAGCTTGTGAGGCAATGCCAGTGAGCCACACGGACCAACACGGACAGCCACGGACAGGGCCTCTGAGGACGAGAGCCGCCCGTCCGTGTCATTCCTCCACGGCATCAGGAGCGTGGGGGCGAGGGCGGGCATCTCCAATCCGCAATCCGGAATCCCCCAAGCCCCCAACACCGATCACCGAACACCTCTCTTGACCTGGACGCGGTCCCTTTCGGACACAAGCCCTCCACCGGGGCGGAATGGGTCCGCGGCGCGTGTGCTGAGGGGCTGCTCGTGCCAAGGCGCAGTGCGCGGAGAACAGGGGGATTGGGCGGCCAACACGCCGCCAGTGAGGAGAATTACGGAGTTGTTCAACTCCGTAATGTTCCTCCCAGGGCGTTCCCGGCCGAGGGGCCGCCCGGCTCGCCTCTCCGAAACGGGCCACGCCCTTTTGACTTCCCACCCTCCCCGCGCTAGTACTGTGTCAATCTTGACATGATAGGTTACGTGGAGTATATTCCTCCTGTGGGGAGCCATCTTCCGCAGGAGGAGCGAATGAACAAGAAGTACC
>VGYV01000635.1 GCA_016872855.1 Planctomycetota bacterium | reverse complement strand
CTCCTTCCCCAACGGCTATTCGGCCTTCTACTGCGCGAAGTTCCCGCACATCACCAAGGCCCAATACGCCGGCTTCCTGAATACCCTGACTGAGGCGGAGGCGAAGGAGCGTTACTACCCCGGCTTCCATGGCACCGAAATCCAGCGTTCCGGGGGGTCCCCGAAGTACGTCTATACGGCGTCGGCCCCGGACGGACGGTGCCGCTGGCTGTCGTGGGCGGACGGCGCGGCGTATGCAGCTTGGGCGGGATTGCGCCCGATGACGGAACTGGAGTACGAGAAGGCCATCCGCGGGCCGCAGGAGCCAGACCCCCGCTACGACGCGGGCGCGTCATACTGGGGCGTCGCCGATGTGAACCAGGGGGAGATGGAGCGTCCGGTATCGGCGGGCAGCGCCGCCGCGCGGAAGTTCGCGGGAACGCACGGCCGCGGCACGCCGGCCTTGCCCGCCGACTGGCCGAGCGGTCTCGACGGGTTCGTCTTCCGGGGCAAGGCGCCGGCTCGACGTTACTACACCGTCTACCACATGCTCACCTCGGGCCGCATCAACATCGTCACCGTGCAACTGCTTCGCGGGCCGAACATCGGCTGGCGTGCCGCGCGCACGGCACCGGCGGTGGATATGCCCGTGGTCCCGCCCCCTGCCTGGCTTGACCCCGCGACGGTCCAGCAAGTCCCACGCCTAGGTCGTCCCGTCCGCCCCGACGGCCTCCTGGACGATTGGGGCAAGCCCACGATTGTCTTCAACGGCCCTGCTGACCTCTTCCCTGTCCACAACCGCTTCGTCCCATTCGACTACTACGGCCGTCTCCTTCAGCCCTGGCAGGGGCCTGAGGACATGGGCGCCAAGGTCTACCTGGGCTGGGACGGGGAGTCCCTCTGCGTGGCGACCGAGGTGAATGACGACCGGCACTTCAACACGAAGAGCGGCAAGGAACTCTTGAACGGCGATGCCCTTCAGGTTGGGCTGGCTACGCCGAAAGGCGTCACCTGGAACCTCGGGCTGGCTCTGACCAAGGAGGGAGTCTGCTTCCATCAGTGGGAGGGCGAGGGCGACGCGTTGCTAAAGACCGTCGGCTGCGCCGTGGTGAGGCACGACAAAGCGGGCGTCACCCGCTACGGGTTGCGCCTGCCGCTGGCCACACTGGGCATGGAGCCCGGCGCGGGGTTCCGCCTCAACATCGTCTTTTACGACGATGACGACGGCACCGGGCTCCGCCACTGGCTCCAGTTGGCGCCGCGCATGGCACCAGGGCTGCCGCGGGCCGGCCAGTCCGTGTCGGCCCCAGCGATCGCGGGCAACGCCGCCCACTATCCGCGGTTCGTCCTGGCCAGGTAGAAAATACACCAGGAAGGGGCGTCCGAATGACTCGACGTTCCCCATCAGGAGTACGGGCATGAGCGAGCAGGCAGGAGGAATGGGCCGACGGCGGTTCCTTGGGACAGCGGTCCGGATGGGTGCCGCGATTGCAGCGCCGTACGTGGTGCCCAGCCTTGCGCTGGGCAGGGATCGCGAAGCGCCGCCCAGCGAGAAGATTGTGCTGGCCGGGATTGGCATCGGCGGCAGGGGCTCCGGCGTGCTGGGGGAGTTCCTCGGCCAACCGGACGTGCGGTGCGTGGCTGTCTGCGACGTGAGGGCCGACCGCCGCGAGCGCACGAAGAAGATGGTGGACGCTCGGTACCGCAACGAGGACTGCGTGATGTACCGCGATTTTCGCGAGCTTCTGGCCCGCGACGACCTCGACGCCGTTCTCATCACCACCGGCTCGAACTGCCACGGGCTGCTCTCGATCTATGCGGCCCGGGCCGGCAAGGACGTCTATTGCGAGAAGCCCTGCACGAAGACCATTGCGGAAAGCCTGGCGCTGGCCGAGACGTTCCGCCGCACCGCGCGCGTCTACCAGGGCGGCATGCAGCGGCGCAACGTGGCCAACTTCGACCAGGCGGTCTGGCTGGCGCGCACGGGAAGGCTCGGAAAGCTCCAGAGCGTCCACGCCCATCCCGGCGGGCTGGGGACCGGAACCAGCGGCTGGCCCACGCCTCAGCCACAGCCGCCCAAGGAGGAGGTGGACTGGGACCTGTTCCTCGGGACAGCGCCCTGGCGTCCGTTCAATCCCCAACTGCTGAACTCGGGCTTTGAGAAGGGCGGAGGGTTGGTGGGCGGCGGAGTCCTGGAATGGGGCTCCCACTGCGTGGACCTCTGCCAATGGGCCAACAACGCAGATGATACTGTCCCGGTCACCTACTTCCCACGAAAGGAGAGGCGAGCCACTGCCCTCTATGCCAACGGCGTCCAGTTGGTGATGCGCGACGACGGGTGGCTCGAGTTGGGCTCGTGCCCCGTGCGCTTCGAGGGAGACGCGGGCTGGGTGGAGACGGGCGACGGCGGCAAGCTGGCCGTCAGCGATCAGGCGCTGCTGGCGTCAAGCCCGTTCGTGCGCGGCCAGAGGCGTGTTTCCCACGTCCGCGATTTCCTCAACTGCGTGAAGTCGCGGGGGAAGCCGAGGGTCAACGCCGATGTGGCCTGCCAGTCGCACATTGCCTGCCATGCCGCCAACATCGCCATCTTCCTGGACCGCAAGCTCGAATACGATCCCAAGAAGAACGAGTTCATCGGTGACGAACAGGCCAATCGCCTGCGCTCGGAGGCCCCTCGCGACCCGTGGAGGATCTAGATGCGGTCCGACGCCGAAGTGACCCCGCTTCGCTGCAAGCACTCACCAGCGGTCAAGCAGAGCGGTCAGCGCTGCGTCTGTACCGTTTTGCTCGCAGCAACAAGGAGCGACCCATGAAGGGACTGATTGCCTTTTCGGTCCTCACGGCGGCGATGGCGCTTGCGGGGTGTGGCGGGAATCCTGCCGGCCTGCTGCAGAAGTTCCTCGATACCTCGAAGGCCTATAACGCGCTGCCCGTGGTGAAACGCACCCCGGCGTTCCACTTGGAACCCGTCGAGAAGCGGAAGCAGTGGTACTACATCTGCGATGGCGACCGGCACGTCGGACTGATCGGGGAAGACGTGCAGTTGTTCGACAAGGAGGCGAACTGCAGCGGCTCCAAGGTCGAAAACACCTGCTTCGCGGATGCAGCGAGACTGTGCCTGACGATGGGGGCCTTCGAGCCCCACCGCAACAACGAGATGCCGCCCATGACCTCGCGGAAGCTCACCATCACGAAAGACTGGGGCGATTCCATCGAGTTCAAGCACGAACAAGTCCATCCCGGGGGCTACGCCGGGAGCATCGAATTCCGCGTGGTCTGGGACGAGCGCCTCGGCCACGTCATCTACGCCAACAGTCACTTCATCATGCCCGAGCCCAAGCAGATCGAGTTCAACAACTTCATGGCCGGCTGGGTCTCCGACCTCCGCGACCGGCAGAAGCGGTGGCAGAAGACCCTCCGAGGACGGCTGGCCGACGGCCGGATCGTCTTCGTCTACCACAGCCCCGTCAATCTCCCGCGGGACGAGGTCCAGCCGGGCAGCTTCTTGGGGTTCGTAACGGAAGAGCGGATGAACCCCTTTGTGGAACTGCTCGAGACCAGTGGTCCGGTCTTTTTCGCTACGTGCAACGTCTGGTACGACCAGCACATGGTGATGAAAGCGCCGCAGGCCAAGGAGGCCGACGGGATGTATCACCTGCGGGCCCGCTACCGGCTGCTCTCCGTGCCCGCCGCGGTCGCGCGGGAACTGGAGGCGGTGGCCGTGGACAGCTCGACATTGCCCGGGGCCCGCCCCCATCTGACCAGGTCCGGGTTCCTGCTGAACAAGGTGAACGACTTTGAGACCTTGCTGCCTTCCGATCGGGTGTGCAACGCGGCGATCTGGCAGCACATCGAGCCATCGGCGGGAGAGGCACACTCGGGGAAGTACTCGCTGGCCGTGCATGGACCCGGGCCGGGCAAGGTGAAGGGGGTATCGCCAGTCGGCGGCGGCCCGCCGCTGCCTGGGACAGCAGGCAAGTCCTATCGCCTGTCGGCGTGGGTCAAGACCAAGGGTCTGAAGGACGGCGGCGCCCACCTGGAGGTGACTGGCTGGCGGGGGCCTCCTCAGGAACGCTTCACGGTTGTGACCCAGCCGAAGCTCGCCGGCGATCATGACTGGACCCGGCTGCAACTCGAGTTCGGCCCGCTGACCGGCGGCATGTCGATCAAGCTCTGCGCCGAGGGCACCGGCACTGCCTGGTTCGACGACGTCGAACTGTTAGAAGTGGCACGATGAGGCAGCGAGTGCCGAAGCAGATGGAAAAGAGGAATCCAGAACGATCGCAACCCTAACGAGAAAGGAGCCAATCATGAAATCGCCTCTATCCCTCGCGTTCGTCTGCTTGTTGTCTGCCGCGAACCTGCTCTTTGCGGAAACCGTGAAGGTTGAACCTGGCCAAAGCTTGCAGGAGGCAGCGGACAAGCTTCAGCCGGGCGACACGCTGCTGCTTGCAGAGGGCACCTACCACCAGCGCCTCGATCTGAAGAAGACCGGGGAGCCGGGGAAGCCCATCACGATCAAGGCCGCCGTGCCAGGCAAGGCCATCATCACCGGGGCAATTGAGGGCACGCCGACGTTCGAGAAGGTCGAAGGCGCCATCCACAAGCCGGTCCCCGCGTCCGTCACGGCCGGGATGGAGCCTGCGAAGCTCGAGCCGATCGAGGGCGCCATCTACAAGACGAAGTGGGCCTTCACAAAGAAGTGGAGCGGCCGCGGGACCCGCCAGGCGTGGGTGCTCGCCGACGGGCGGAGCCTCTACAACTACTCCAGCCTTGAGGAGATGCGGACGTGTCGCTGGGGCAAAGGGCGCGACACGACCCCGCACGAGGGCTGGTTCTACCAGGACGGCGAGATGTACATCCGCCTCCTGAATGGCGCCGACCC
>VGYV01000634.1 GCA_016872855.1 Planctomycetota bacterium | reverse complement strand
ACAAGGAACGAACGCGTTCGGAGTCCTGGCTTCAGCCAGTCTTTGGCTTCCGAGCACGGCCCGAGTTCGGCGAATTCGGCTTTCCGCAACAGAAACTAAATAGCTTTCAGCGATTCGGCGGCGCCTTCAGAGGGAATAAGACTGCCTGAAGGCAGGACTCCGAACCAGGAGAGCGGCTCGTTTGGAGTCCTGCCTTCAGGCAGTCTTTGCCCCAATGAGCCGAATCGCTGAAAGCTATTTAGCCCCTATCCGTCCCGCGTGCAAGTATGCACGCCCTACCGCTTGACTCTCAATTCCTCGCCTTGCTCCGGGACGAACGAGGCGGGGAAGACGGCCTTGGCCGCTTGCAGCGCCGCGGGGAGATGTGCCTGGGCGCAGTGGACGATGGCGAGGCGACCGACGCCGGCCTGGCGGGCGACCTCCGCCGCGTCGGGCGCGCCCGAGTGGCCCCAACGCACGTCCTCGCGAACGCTCTTCGCGCCGTAGGATGCCTCGTGGATGAGCAGCCCCGCGCCCCGAGCCAGCTCGATGAGGTCAGGGTTGAACGCCGTGTCGCCGGAGAGGACCGCCGATGCGCCCGCGGCATTCTCGAAGCGATAGCACAGGCTCGGCACGCTGTGGCGGCCCGAGCAGGTTATCGCCTTCAGCCCACAGATATCCAGTTCGGCCCCGCCGCGAAGCTCATGCACCTCGATGTCGAAGCGAAGCTCGGGATAGCGGTCGAACTGGAGGAATCGCTGCGCATCGTCCACCACGCGGCGGACCTCGCCCGCCGGGCCGTAGATGTGAAGCGGCCGCTTCGGGCGACTCTCGCCCTTGATGCCGTAGTAGAAGATGAGCTGCGGCAGGCCCAGGATATGGTCGTGATGGCAGTGGGTGAGGCACACGGCCTCGATATCGAGCGGGTTGAGCCCGCACGCCAGCAGCCGGTCGGTGAGATACCACCCCGTGTCCACCGCCACCCGACTGTCCACGACGAACGACGCGGTGTTCTCGCCCTTCACGGGCGTGCACGAATCGGTGCCGAGGACCGTGATCGAGAGTTCGCTTCGTGCCCTGCTCATTGGTTCTCCTTCTCCGGCGTCCGGCTGCCACGAGAGGCATTATGCCCGGCCGGCGGCACCGGGTCAACCGCGGCGCCCCGGGCCATAGTGGCGGAGCTTCATTCAATCATTCTATAGAATGATTGAGCGATGCCCACGCGCTCCCCCCGCGAACGCGCGGGTCGGCCTGCGCCCCGCCGCCCGGAGCGGCTGTTTCTCTCCGGTCAGTCCATGAGCATGCCGCCGTTGACCTCGATGGTTTCGCCAGTGATGAAGCCGGCCTCGGGGGAGACGAGGAAGAGGGTGGCTCCAACGCAGTCGTCAGCCACGCCGTTGTGGCCGAGGGGGGTGTTGGCGGCGAAGCGCTGCATCAGCTCGGGGGTGGAGTACTTCTCATGGAAGGGGGTGGCGATGACGCCTGGGGCGATGCCGTTGACGGTGATGCCGCGGGGGGCGAGTTCCCTGGCGAGGTTCTTGGTGAAGCAGCTCACGGCGGCCTTGGAGGCGGCGTAGACGCCTGCTCCCGGCCCGCCGCCGTTGCGCGCGGCGACGCTGGTGAGGTTGATGACGCGGCCCGAGCCGTCCACCAGCCGCGGGATGGCGGCCTGGGAGCAGAGGAAGACGCTCTTGAAGTTCACGGCGACCACGCGGTCGAAGGTCTCCTCCTTCATCACGGCGGTCAGTTCGCGGCTGATGAGGGCGCCGGCGTTGTTGACCAGGATGTCGAGCGTGGGGCCGAGGGGGGCCTCGGCTTCGGCGAAGAGGCGCTCGACGTCGGGCTTGCGCGAGACGTCGGCCTGGATGGCGAGGGAGCGGCGGCCCATCGCGCGGATGTCACGCGCCAGCTCCTCGGCGGCCGACTTGCTCGAGCGGTAGTTCACCACCACGTCGGCCCCGTTGCGCGCGAGGGCCAGGGCGATGGCCCGCCCGATGCCCGTGCTGGCGCCCGTGACGAGAGCCTTCTTGCCCGAAAGGTCCACTGTCAGCATCTCTGCTTCTCCTAATGGTCAAGGCTGAACAGCCGGGCAGCGTTTTCGCCGAGGATGCGCCGCTTTATGTCGTCGGGGATGCGGGCGAAGACGACTTTGGCGAGTTGCGGCGCGGGGTCGAGGAACGGCATGTCCGAGCCGTAGAGGATGCGGTCGGGTCCGATGCGGCCCACCATCCAGTCGAGCTGGCCATAGTTCACCAGCGAGGTCACGGTGTCGAGCCACAGGTTGGGGTGGGCCTCGGCCAGGCGGCAGGCGTCGTCGTAGCCGTCGGGCGCCAGGCTGTGGCCGAGGATGAGCCGCACGTCGGGGTGCGCCGTCGCCACCTTCTTGCAGGCGTCGTAACCGCAGTCGGGCGAGCCCGCCCACGAATGGACAAGGACGGGCAGGCCGCGCCGCTCGGCCTCGCGCCAGATGGGCTCGCAGGCATCGGCGTCGAGGCGGTACTTGTGCAGGCTGGAGTGGAGCTTGATGTAGCGGAAGCCGCCGTGGGCGAGGCAGCGGTCGAGTTCGGGGCCGATCTCGTCGGGGTAGTGGGCGTTGAGGACGATGCCGCCGATGAAGCGGTCGGGGAAGGCGTCGAGGGCGGCGGCCGTCTCGTCGTTCCCCGCGCGGAAGTCGGCATAACAGGCGGTGTGGGAGGCGATGCAGAGCTTGGCGATGCCCACGCGGTCCATGCGGGCGACCGTGGCGGCGGGCGAGTTGTCGGGGATGTGGAACGCCGGGCTGGGGCCGAGGTGGCCGTGGGCGTCAATCACCAACCCGTCGAGCGGCCGGCCGGTCAGCATCGAGTCAAGGAGGCTGCGCATACTGCCTTCCACTGCGGCTACCGCACGAGTCCTTGGTCTCTCAGGAGCTGGAGGTGCTGAAGGGGCGTGAAGGGACTCCGCGCAGCACCCTGCCGGATTCGGGCAAGAAGGGGCTTGGCGACGGGTTGGTCGGGCCGAAGGTGCCCCGCGCGGAAGGCGGCCTCAAGGGTGGGGCGCCCGACGAGGCGCGCCCGGCGGTAGCTGACGCAGGTCCTATGCATCACGGCGGGATGCTCGCCCGGCTCGATGAGGCAGGCGTCATCCTTATCGGGCCGCCATGTAGTGAAGCTGACGATGAGGATCGCGTCGTTGGGATAGGCGGCGGGGTCGGAGGCGACGACCCACAGGTGAGTCTCAAAGGTGGGATCGGCGGATCGGAACGTGTCGCCGGCCGCCCACACGGTCAGACCTCCCCGAAGAGGCGGGCGAAGTGCTCATCGGCCTGGGCCTCCGCTCGGATTTCGGGTATCTGCGCCCCCCGGCCGACCGCCTCGAGGATGTCCTCAAAGGGGATCGGGCGCGAGGAATCGCCAGGGTCGTTCTTCCGCCACTCGGGCAGATCGTGGGTCTTCTCCGCCACGGCCCATTCATCGTCATTCTCGAAGCGTTCAGCAATCTCGTTCAGCTTCTCGATCTCGTAGCGGCTTAGGCTGCCCGTGCCCGGCTGGTTGGCCAGGCGGACGTAGTAGTCCATGTTTTCGAAGAATCCGCTCCACTCGGCCGTCCGGATGTGTTCGCCTTTGATCAGGTCGTAGGTCTCGCTCGGAACGGGGCCGTGTTTCATGGCGACGGCTTCGTCCCCCGTGATTGGCGCCCCCGTCTCCTTGAGGCTCTCGCGGTCGGCAAGGTAGAGCAGCTTGAGCAGGCGGACGCGCCCCATCATGTGCGGCGGGCGTGACCGCAGGAGGACTCCCGCGGCCTCCACCGTCTTTCTGAAGTCGAAGCGGAACATCGCTTTAGTTCCCCCTTGCTCCTGCTGAGTTCTCCTGCGCCGCAGACTGAAGGCCCTGGCCTGATACCAGTATACCACAACGAACTGTGGGTTCAAGCCAGTGGGCCAGGCTGCCTACGCCCGCTTCTCGGATCGCGCCCCCAGGAGAGCATCGAGGTTCCCGCCGGCGATGAGGGCCTTCGCCTCGTCCGAGATGTCGGCGTAGAGGACGCTCGCGACGGCGCTGCCGGGCTCGAAGCGCGGCAGGTTGGTGCCGAAGAGGAAGCGTCGCGCCCCGAAGCGGCCCACCCCCTCGCGCAGGCCGCCGCAGACCTGGTAAAGGCTGATCTCGATGAACACGTTCTGGGTGGCATCGAGGATTGGGTAGAGCGCGCGGATCGAGCGATAGCCCACGCCGAGGAGGATCAGCGGCAGGCGAGGATGCGCCTTCGCCGTCGCCTCGACCTGTTCCCAGGTCGCCTCCGTGCTGTCGAGGAGGACGGGCACATGGTGCTCCTCAAGCGCGGCGAGGAGCTGGTGCGCGTGGGCCGAGCCAAGGGGGAACTGGTGGCGGCCCGCCGAGGGACAGAGCCGCGCCGCTCGCACGCCTGCCTCGTCCATCGCCCGCAGGAAGTCGGTCGGCGACGGCGCCTCGGGCGCCGTGGGCGGCAGCGCGGCCCAGCACGGAAGCAGGCGGTCGTGCCCCGCCGTCTCTCGGATCACGGCGGCGTTGCCGACGCTCGGGTGGGCCTCGAGCGACAGGCTGTGGCACACGAGCGCCCGGCCGATGCCCGCGCGGTCCATCGCGGCGAGCGTGCCCTCAACCGTCCGCGGCCCATGCCGCGCCGGCGTCGCCAACCGCCCAATCGTGCAGTTCACGTCGAAGAAGTGCATATGGCCTCGCCGTGCTCGAGCCGGTCCATGATTGCGGGCGAATATACCGCATCGGCTTGGGGGACGCAAATCAGAAGACCGCCTGAACGGCCTGTCGATTTAGTCGGCCCGGGAATTGCTGAGAAGATGGCCAGATTTCTATTGTAATCCCGCGGCGGAGCAAATAAGATAGGCGTCGGTGAGGGACGAGGCCGCCTTGCGAGGAGATGCTGA
>VGYV01000633.1 GCA_016872855.1 Planctomycetota bacterium | reverse complement strand
CTCGCGCTTCAGCACCGTGATGGCGGCGATGGCGATGGGCATCTCCACGATGCGCCGCCGCCCGCTCCGCACCGCCCTCACCGCCGTCACCATCGTCATGCTCACCTTCACCATCCTCTGCTTCGCCTCCTTCGACACCCAGACCGGCATCGTCAAGCTCTTCCTCGGGCCGTCCCCCGGCTACTCAGGCGTCTTCCTCCACAGGGTGGGCTGGACCGAGCTCAGCCCCGACATCCTGGACGTGGTGCTGCCGCGTTGGAGCAAGGGGGCGGCGGTGTGCCGCCGCCTCTGGATTTCGCCAAAGACCCCCCAGAACCAGGGGCCGCTCATCACGCGCGACGACGGCAGCGGCCCGCTCGCCCTTCGCGGCATCCTGGGCATCGAGGCCGCCGAGTTCCAGCAGCGCTCCGACCTCGCCGCCCTCTTCGGCTCCGACGCCGCCCACTGGGCCGACGCCGTGTTGCTCACCAAGGCCGTAGGCGAACGGCTGGGCGTCAAGCCCGGCGGCTTCGTCCTCGTCGGCGGCCTCCGCCTGCGGGTCGGCCGGCTCCTCGAGCCGAGCGAGGTCTCGGCAGCGAAGGATATGGACGGCAACGGGGTGCTGCCGGTGGACTTTGTGGAGATGAGGAGCGCGGCGAGCCAGACGGCCAGCGGCGAGGCCGCCCTCACCGCCCAGAGCGAGCAGAACTGGGCATACCTCCCCACCGATTCCGTCGCGGTCGTCTCCGCCGCCACCGCCCAGAAGATGGGCGCAACTCTCCACGCCATCACGCTTTACACGCCCGACGCCCGCTCGGCCACGGAGCTTGCCGAGGCACTCGCCAGGACATTTCCCCTCCCCGCGAGCGCCACGCGGGCCGAGGGGGTCTACCGCCACGTCCTCGGCACCCTCGTCGAGGCCAGCGGCGCGGGCGACCTCCTCTTCCCCATCCTCCTCGGCGGACTGGTGATCTTCGGCACCATGCTCGGCTCCGTGGCCGACCGCGAGAAGGAAATCTACACCTTCAGCTCCCTTGGCCTCGCCCCGCCGCACGTCGCCAGCCTCTTCTTCGCCGAGGCGATGGTCTACTCGGTCATCGGCGGCCTCTCGGGCTACCTCCTCGCCCAGGCCACCACCAAGGCCCTCTCCTGGCTCGCCGCCTACGGCCTCGTGAGCGTGCCCGAGATGAACTACTCCTCCGCCAACGCCATCGCGACGATCCTCATCGTGATGGGCACGGTGCTCGTCTCGGCCATCTACCCCGCAGTGAAGGCGTCGCGGAGCGCCAACCCAGGCATCCTCCGCACCTGGCGCCTCCCGCCTCCGAAGGGCGACGTCTTCGACCTCGTCTTCCCCTTCACCGTCTCCGAATACGACATCACGGGGGTCGTGAGTTTCCTCAAGGAGCACTTCGACAATTTCGGCGACACCGGCCTCGGTCGCTTCATGGCCCGCGACGCCCGCCTGGTGAGGGGCGGCGGCAAGGAGCTCGGCCTCGACGCCGAGCTCGCCCTCGCGCCCTTCGACCTCGGCGTAACCCAGTCCTTCGAGCTTCGCAGCGCCCCAAGCGAAATCCCTGGCATTGACGTCGTGACCATCCGCATCACCCGAAAATCTGGCCAGCCGAAGGACTGGCGCCGCCTCAACAAGGTGCTCCTCGACGACCTGCGCCGCCAGTTCCTCATCTGGCGCGCGCTCCCACACGAAACCATGGAGCTCTATCGCCAGAGGACCCTCACCCTCTCAGGTTAAGGGGCTGATCCGTCGGATCCGTCGGATCGGTCGGATCAGTCGGATCAAGGCTTCGCTATGCCGCACCGCGTGGACAAAGAGCTCGAAGAGTTCCGCTCCCTCACAGAGGTCCCCTCCTCCTTCGAGGATGGCTTCAACTGGAGCTCGCTCTTCGGCGCGCTCTTCATCGCGCTCATCATGGTCCCCGGCGCCATCTACATGGGCCTCCTCGCCGGAACCACCCAGATCGGACAGGCCGCCACCTGGGTCACGGTCATCCTCTTCGTCGAGGTCGCCAAGCGCGCCCACCGCTACCTCAACCGCTCCGAAATCTTCGTGCTCTTCTTCATGGCCGGCTCCATCGTGGCCATGCCCTTCCACGGCCTGCTGTGGAACCAGTACTTCGTGCGGAGCGACCCGGCCGGGGCGTTCGGCATCGCAAAGGACCTCCCCGCCTGGTTCGCCCCCCCGCCCGAATCCGCCTCCTACGCCAAACGCACCTTCTTCCACTGGGACTGGCTGCCCGTCATCGGCCTCATCATCTTCGGCACCTTCTTCAGCCAGCTCTCCAACATGGTCCTCGGCTACGGCCTCTTCCGCCTCACCAGCGACGTCGAGCGCCTCCCCTTCCCGATGGCGCCCATCGGCGTCCAGGGCGTCCTCGCCCTCGCCGAGGACGCCGAGGCCCAGGACGCCGCGGCCAAGGAGAAGGCCTGGCGTTGGCGCGTCTTCGCCATCGGCGGAGCCATGGGCCTCGCCTTCGGAGCCATCTACCTCGGCATCCCTACCCTCACGGGCGCCATGACCGGCAAGCCGATCCAGATTCTCCCAATCCCCTTCTCCGACTTCACCCCCACCACCCAGCACTACCTGCCCGCCGTGGCGACCGGCATCGCCTGGGACCTCGGCAACCTGCTGATCGGCATGGTGCTCCCCTTCTTCGCCATGCTCGGCAGCTTCATCGGACTCGTCTGCACCATCGCCGCAAACCCCTTCCTCTACCGCCACGGCGTCCTCACCTCCTGGGCGCCGGGCGACAACACGATGCACACGCTGTTCAAGAACAACGTGGACTTCTACTTCAGCTTCCAGATCGGCATCGCGGTCGCCATCGCCATCGGCGGCTTCGCCACCGTCGCACGCCAGCTCCGCGCGCGCCGCGCCGCGCGGGGCGAGGCGCCCGCCCGCACCGTCGCGCCCGCCGCCAGCCGCGGCGACATCCGCTCCTGGCTCATCCTCTCCGTCTACTTCCTCGTCACCGCCGCCTACATCATCGTCTCCGGCTTCCTCATCAACTGGCATCCCGGCGTCATGCTGGTGCTCGTCGTGCTCGGCTTCGTCTACACCCCCATCATCAGCTACGTGACGGCGCGGCTCGAAGGCATCGCGGGACAGGTCGTCGAAATCCCCTTCATCCGCGAGGCATCCCTCATCCTCAGCGGCTACCGCGGGGTGGCCTGCTGGTTCCTCCCCATGCCCATCGCCAACTACGGCGGCATGACCGTCTTCTACCGCCAGGCTGAGCTCACCGGCACCCGCTTCACAAGCGTCTGGAAGGCCAACGTCGTCCTCTATCCCATCATCATCGTGAGCTCGATCTTCTTCATGAACTTCGTCTGGGGCCTCGCCGAGGTGCCCTCGGCCGTCTATCCCTTCGCCCAGCGGATGTGGGACTTCCAGGCCCAGAACACCTGTATCGTCTACTCCTCCACCCTCGGCGACTACTCGATCTTCGAGGAAGCCTTCAGTTGGACCCATCTCGGCGTGGGCACCGGCTTCGGCGTCACCCTCTTCGCCGGCCTGAGCGCCCTCGGCGCGCCCGTCTTCCTCATCTACGGCCTCATTCGGGGCCTCGGCCAGACCATGCCCCACTCCATCCTCCCGCAGTTCATCGGCGCACTCATTGGCCGCTACTACTTCCAGCGAAGGCTCGGTCTCCGCTGGCGACAATACATCCCGGTGGTCACTGCCGGCTTCATGTGTGGCATGGGCCTCCTCGCCACCCTCTGCATCGGCATCACGTTCCTCAGCAAGGCCATAATACAACTGCCCTTCTGAGCAATCGAAAGATGATGGGTGGATGAATGGATGAATGGATGAATGAGAAGCCAGGCGGAAACGGCGATGGAAGGGCGGCCTCTGCGTCTTCCCAGTCATCCACCCATCCATCCATCCATTCATCCCCTCCCGTGCTCATACGGATCCGCTCGCTCAACAAGGACTTCCGCCTCGGCGGCTCCGTCGTCCGCGCGCTCAAGGACGTCACTCTCGACATCTACCGCGGCGAGTACCTCTCGATCATGGGGCCGTCCGGCTCGGGCAAGAGCACGCTCTTCAACATGATCGGCGCGCTCGACCGCCCCACCTCTGGGGGGGTGGAGGTGGCGGGCGTCCACCTCACGCGGCTCACCAGCCGCCAGCTCGCCCACTTCCGCGGCAACCACATCGGCTACGTCTTCCAGGCCTACAACCTCCTGCCCGCCTACACTGCGACGGCGAACGTGGCGATGCCGCTCCTCTTCAGCGGCAAGAGCCACGAGGAGGCCACGCGGCGGGCCGAAGAGGTCCTCGCACGCGTCGGCCTCGCCCACAGGCTCCACCATCGCCCCTGGGAGCTCTCCGGCGGACAGCAGCAGCGGGTCGCCATCGCCCGCGCCCTCGCCAACGAGCCGGCCATCGTCCTGGCCGACGAGCCGACCGGCAACCTCGACCTCCACACGGGCGAGGAGATCATCCGCCTCCTCCGCGAGCTCAGCCGCGAGACCGGCGTCACCGTCGTCACCGCCACCCACGACCACAAGATGCTCGACGTCTCCGACCGCATCCTCTGGATCAAGGACGGCGCGGTGGACAAGCTCCAGCGCCGCGACGAGGTGGACATTCGCGTGGGGACCGTGAGGTGAGGCGGACGACACGCACACCAACTCGTCACGACGGCCCGCCATCGGGACGAGTGTGGCCCCCAATTCTGGTAACGTTCCTCGGCGCCGAAGCTCCAAACGGAGCGTACTATATCAGCCCAGGGCGAAGCCCTGATCGTTGCCCACATCTCGGGGCCTTGTAGCCCGCCGACGCGGGCGACCCAGCCGTAGCCCAGGGCGACCGAAGGGAGCCCTGGGATCGCGCGTCCCCCCCATCCAAGCCCCCGAAGGGGGCGTTTCACGCCCATTGAATC
>VGYV01000632.1 GCA_016872855.1 Planctomycetota bacterium | reverse complement strand
CGTCGCCCAGGATGTGCAACTCCCATCGGACCGTGCCCGGCAGCCGGGCAACCGCGTGCAGCAGGAGCGGCAGGGCCTTGCCGGGATCGTGCGCACCGCTCCACGAGATGCGGAGTGGCTCGCCGTCCCGACGAATGGAATGCGTGGCCGCGATGGGCTCCGGGGGGGCCGTCTCACAGATGACCTGGCTGTCTTCCCCGTAGTGCTTCCGGATCTCGCGCCGAATGCCCTCAGTGGCGGCGATGATCCCGCCGCGTGCCTTGCGGAAGGCCCGTCTGGGACGGAGCAGCAGCCCCTTGTGCAGTGTGTTGAGCACGTTCCGGCAGGCGAAATGGGCGAATCCTCGCAGGCCCACTATCGGCAGGAGGCACCACGGGGTGTTCTCCAGGCCGCCGATCGGCCCCCAGACGAACGGGACGTCCAGCTTCCACAAGTGCCCTGGCTCGCGGAACGTGACCCACGTGAGCTGGTGCACCAGGTCGAAGCCCGGCTCGCGCTGGAGGTCCAGGGCAAGCCGGTAGGCGTCTCTCTGCCAGCTCCTGTACGTCCAGAGCAGCGCCGGCTTCCAGACGCGGGACAGGCGGAGGTAGCGCGTCCTCGGCACGTAGTGGAAGCGAATGTGCTCCTGGAGCGCCGGTTCCCGACGCAGTCCCTCCTCGATGTTCGCGCGGAAGACATCGCTGGTCAGGACGGAGAGGTCGTGGTGCCTGGCGAGTGCCTTGATCCAGCCCCAGCCCACGCCCGGCTCCGAGCCGCGCGTCGGATCGCAGGAGTAGGCCGAGACGAGCACCCTGAGGCGGCGCTTCACTTGCCGCTCCGTGACGGACTCTCCGGCGTCCCACACACTAGGAGGCCCGCGTAGTCGGCCAGCGGCCGCTGGCTCAATCTGTCCACCAGCGCTCCAGCCGCATCGTACGTGGGGTGGACCATCACTTCCACTGCTTGCGTCTCCGGCGTCAAGCCCTTCCTCTCGAGGAGATGCCGGTAGTCCTCCGGCGAGCCGAAGTAGTTCGTCCAGGCGAGCCCGGCGCGCCTCAGGCGGAGGTTCACGAGCGTCCGGTAGGCCCACGTGCTGAGCGACCTGCGCGGGCCACAGTTCCGGGCGATTCGCACGTGCGGTATGCCCTCCTCGACGCACAGGCGAATGACGACGGAGGCGATGGCCCACTCCTCGTGCATGTGCTCGTGGGAATCCGCGTGGGAGATTGGGATGCCGTGCCGGCGACACGCTGCGACCTGCGCCTTGAGTTCCTGCCGCAACGCGGCTGCCTCGGCGCCCGACAGCCGCCACACGTGGGGGCGCTTCTTCAGAACGAACACGCCGTCCTCCCCGCAGAACCGCGGGCAACGCCGGATCCCATCCGTCAGGGCCGGGCCGTCGCTGAGTACGAAGTGGATGCCGACGCGGCCGGCCAGCCCCCTCTCGCGAGCCAGCCCGCACGCCTCGTCGAATCCGGGCATGTTCGGCATGACCGTCGTGTGGGTGCAGTAGCCGCGCTCGAAGCTCTCCAGGATGGCCCGGTTCACGTTCCCGTCAAGCCCGAAGTCATCGGCATTAACGATCATCGCGCTTGCCTCGGGGCAGCCCGCGGCAGATGCCCGCCACGTTCCCGCAGGCCCGCCGGAAGCTCTCCCCTGGCCTTCGGCAGGCGACGACTCGCCCCATCGAGAGCAGCATCCTGGCGAACAGGCCCAGGTAACAGCTCGGCACCGACAGCTTGTGCTTGCGCACCAGGTAGAGCCGGTTCCGCACTTCGAGCTTCCCGAACCGATAGGCGTCGAGCCGCCCGGTCCGGGAAGGGTAGTGGCAGAAGCCTGCTTCCGCGACGACGGCCAGCCGGTACCGCCTGCTGACGGAGTAGCTGAAGTCCACGTCCTCCAGGTAGCTGTAGCCGTCGAACCACTCGTCGAAGCGGAACGCGTCCAGCACCGCTCGACGCCAGACCGAGGCGCCGCTGGGCAGCCACTCGACGAAGAGCGTCTCCGACACCTTCTCCACCAGGGTCTGCCATCCGCTGGGCATGACCACGCCTCTCCGCCGGCTGTAGAGCCCAAGCCAAGACACGATGCGGAGGGATTTGAGCCACGACGCGGCCCTGGCGGGGGAGTTCACCCAGTTGAACGCCGCGCCCCCCACGTCCTCCGCGGCCTCCTCCCAGAAGCGAAGCATGCCCTCCATCGCCCCGGGCTCCAGCACGGCGTCGTCATCCAGGAATCCAATCAGGTCGGCGTCGCCATCCACGGCATCCACGCCCGCGTTCCGCTGCCTCGTCGCCGAAGGGGGCAGGTGGCGGATGTACTTGGTGTTCAGGGCAGGGCACCCGGCGGCAACGCGCTCGACCGGCTCCTGGCTCGCGTCCACAATCACGGTCTGGGAGGGCGGGCACGATTGAGTGGCCAGGCTGTCCAGCATCCGGCGGAGGTCCTCGGGCCGGTCCCTGGTCGCCACGACGAACGCCAGCTTGTGGCGGAAGCTGCTCAAGGGCTGTGTGAACCCGCCCCGGCCGCCTGGAGGAACCGCGACACAGCGGCCCGGATGCCGTCCGTGAAACTCGCCACCGAGAACACCTGGCCCCGCCCGGCGAGGTGGCGCCTCAACTCCTCCCGAAGCGCGGGCCGCCGCAACACCGCATCAACCTTCTGGATGGCGTCTTCCTGGCTGTCGAAGGTGAGTTGGGGATGGTCCACGATCTCCGCCTGCCCGCCCTCGCTCGGCACGAAGACGATGCTGCCGGCCTTGACCTGCTCGGCCACAGAAATCCCGAACGCCTCCCTGGGACACGCATTGATGCCGTACCTGTGCCGGGCAAGGAAGGCGGCCTTCTCGCTCCCCGATTTCCTGCCCTCCAGGTGAATCCACCCCTGGTGCCGGAGGCACAGATCACGCACCCTCCTGCCGTACGCGTCGGCATCCACTTGCCCGACCACGTGGAAGTGAATGTCGTGGCCCATCGCCCGGACGCCCTGGAGGATCTCGACGGCAAACTCGATGCGCTTCTCGGGAGCGATCCTCGCGATGAACACGAACCCGTCCTCCTGCTGCTCGTGCGGGATGCTCGGGAAGTCGCCGGCAACCGGGGGGTACAGCACACCCGCCTCGATGCCGCACCGCTCCTTGAGCAGCCGAGCCGTCCAACCCGAGTTCGCCAAGGTGAGGCCCTGCCGCCGGTAGTCTTCGCCCGAGGGGTCGCGGACCCGGTCGCACAACCACAGGTAGGCCCGTCGCAGCAGGCTATCGCCATACACCAGCCGCGACAGGCCCCGCGGGCGGCCGTCCCACTGCCGGCACAGTTCCCGGTCGAACGAGACGTCGGCGACGAAGTGGATGGCTGGCACCCCGAAGTCGCAGAAGTTGTACGCGCTGATCATGGCGTCGAACTCGGGGGCGATGCGCCTGCAGAATCGCTGGTAGTACGCCGCCCGGAGCGCCGCCGCCCGCGCGTTCCGACGCAGGAAGAAGGGGACAGGGGCCTCTCGGACGGCGAACTCGGGCGCCCGCAACGACGTGCCGTAGAACGCGTTCAGCCCGGCCAGGTCCACGTCCCCGGCCGTCACGAGGGAGACCTCGTATTCGTCCTTCAGCGCGGCGACCCCCCACATCGCTCGAGCCTCGGAGCCGCCCCTCCCCAGGCGGGGATGGCACACGGCGATTCGGGCTCGGCGCCGCTCAGTCATACTTCCGAATCCTGCACAGCTCGAGCAGGACGTGGAACACGAACCTCGGACCATCGAGCAGGTCGCGCCGCCAGAGCTTGCGCGGCTCGTGCGCCAGCCGCCAGAGCCACTCGAAGCCGCAGCGGCCGCTCCAGGCCGGCGCGCGTTTGATCTTGCCGCTCAGGAACCCGAACGCCGCCCCCACCCCAACCGCCACGGGCACCCGCAGCCTGTCCCTGTGCTCGAAAATCCAGCGGTCCTGCTTCGGCAGGCCCAGGCCCACCCACAGCACGTCGGGCCGCGCCGCGTTGATCATCGCCACGTGGGCGTCATCCTCCTCGGGGGAGATGGCGCGGAACGGCGGCGAGAACGTGCCGGCGATCCTGTGATTCGGGTACTCCGCTTCCAGCTTCCCGCGCAGGGCTGCCAGCGTCTCCTCGGTGTCCCCGTAGAAGAAGCTGCGGTAGCCCTTCTCGTTCGCCCGCTGGAAGAACGCCCGCATCAGCTCGGCCCCGGGAATCCGCCGCACCCCCCGGAATCCCCGCAGTCGCGCCACCCACACCGGCGCGATCCCGTCGGGCACCCACAAGTCGGCCGAATTCAGAATCGCCTTGAACTCGGGATCCCGGTGGGCCTCCCAAATCCCGTGGAACCCTGTCACCACAACGCGCCGACACGGCGGTCCTGGCTCCCCCACCCATCGCTCGATTACTTCGATCACGGCAGGGGGCCGAACCAAATGCACCCCAGAGCCGAGGATCTTCAACCTTGGCAGGGCCGTGTCCACATCTCTCCCTACGCTTTGGGCCGAAGCCCCGGATTCGCCGCCCCCGCGCCCGCGCCGCTTCCTGCGTCAACTGGCCGTTCACCGCTGACCTGCTCTGATTGTCGCCCAGCTCGGCCAGTCCTGTTCAGCGCGCGGCGGTCCTCATCTCTTCGACGTGGGGATGGAAAGGTCTTGCCTGCACTTGCCCAGGAAGGCGGTATATCGCACACAGTGGATTCTCCCAGACTAGCCTGTACCCAATCTTGTCAATGTAGTGGGCGCGCAGGCACTCCATCTTGGGACTCCATGCGTCCGAAGCGGGAGCCTGAGCGTCACCAGTCGGGTTCGGGATGATCTTGCTCAGCACCACGACCCCGGGGAACGCGCCGTCCTGGAGCGCCGCCTGCATGCGGTGCCGAAGCACAGGCAGACTCTCAAGACGCGGGTCCGGGTTACCGAGGAACGGTT
>VGYV01000631.1 GCA_016872855.1 Planctomycetota bacterium | reverse complement strand
CACCCCTCCACCGAGGCGCGTATCATACTCATTTCCCGGCGGAAATCCAGTCAGGGGGGCGATAAGTTCCTTGACTTTGGCCGTGGTTTCGTGACATGATATGTGGTAACGTGGAGGGAGGGGGGAATCGAGGCTCCAGAGGAAAGGGGAACGCGATGAGGCGAGCGATCAAGCCCGTGGCGGTGACGTGTCTGGCGGCCATGCTGTTCCAGGGCTGCGCCTGGATTCGGGAACATCAGAAAACCCTGCTCGGCGTGGGCATCGGCGCCGCGGCCGGCGGCGCGCTCGGCTATGCCGTCCGAGGCCGCAGGGGCGCCGTCGCCGGCGCACTCGTGGGCGCGCTGGCCGGCGGCATCATTGGGAACATGATGGAGCGGCGGGACCGCGACGCCGCGGCGACCAACCAGGCCTATAGCTACGCGCCTGCCCAGGGCACACGCGTCGAGGTGTCGAGCGTCGTGGCCGAGCCGAGCGCTGTCGCCCCCGGCGGCACGGTGAACCTCCAGGTCACCTACGCCCTCATGGCCCCCAACATGCAGGCGCAGGTGGCCGTCGTCGAGACGCGGGTCGTCACGTTCGGCGGCGCCAAGGTCGCGGAGCTGACCTCTCCCGTCAACCGCGCGCCGGGCACCTACACGACGCAGGTGCCGATCCAGCTCAGGGCGGACTCCCCGCGCGGGCAGTACCAGCTCACCATCGCCGTCGCCGCCGCCGGCACCCAGGGCCAGCAGACATCGAGCTTCGTCGTCAACTGAGCGCCGCCGCGCGAGAGCGAACTCCCCCAGGGGGCCGCACCAGGCGGCCCCCTGGCGTTTCTGATGGCCTTGCCACCAGGCAGGCGGCGGCCCGCTCGGCCAGGGCCTCCTCCCGCGTATCCGCGTCCACGGCCAGCCGCGTGATGCCCACGCCCGGCTGCGCCGCGTAGTGGGCCACCAGCGGCGCCGTCTCGCGCGCGTAGAGGGCGAGCTTGCGCTCCACCGCGTCCGACGCGTCGTCCTCCCGGCCCGCGTGGTCCCGGCCCTCGCCGCGGCGGCGGCGGGCCACCCGCGCCCGCGCGGCCTCCGCATCGCACTCCAGCACGACCACGTGCTCGACCCGCACCCGGCGCGCGAGGGCGCGCGCCTGGCTCACGCGGCGCGGCAGGCCGTTGAGCACGAGCACCTCACGCTCGGGGACGAACCCCGTGCGACGCAGGAAGGCGTCGAGGAGTGTCTCGGCGATGGAGAGCCGCTCGTCGGGCAGGAGCGCGTGGGTGTCGAGCAGGTCCTGGATGAATGCCACATCGCCGGGCGGGAGCCCGCGCTCCCCTGCCGCGGCGGCGCGCAGCTCGGCCCCGAAGTCGAAGTGGCGGAAGCCCCCGCGCCGCTCGAGCAGAGCGCCCACAGGGCTCTTCCCCGAACCCGTCGGCCCCAGCAGCAGCACCGCGCGAACCGGCCCTGCCATCCTCACTCCTTCGACACCAGTTCAGCAGGCACGAAGGCTCCGGCCTCGAGGCAGGGGCCGGTGGGGATGCGCGTCCGGGCGGGCTTCAACGACCAGGTCTGGAGCCGCGCGTGCAGGCACATCCTGTCGGCCGAAAACTCCGGCCCCAGGAAGCCGCACTCCTCGGTCCAGCGGAAGGCTCGGTCCAGCTCGTGGGCGAAGGCGGGGTAGCGCGGCACGCGCTCGAGGCGGAGCCTTGCGAAGCGGTCGCCGTGGCAGGCTGCCCGAAATGCCTTGACGCAGGCGGCGTGCAGGCTGCCCAGCCCCACCCGGGCCTCCCCGAGGGCCACGTTGGCCGGCAGGTGGCCCGTGGCCTCGACCCGCTGGCCCAGCTCGCGGCAAAGGGCGAGGAACTCGTCGAGCGAGGCGAACGGCTTCTCGGGCACCAGGACGGGCTTCTCGACCGGCCCCAAGACGTTTCGGCGCGGCACGGCGCGCGGCAGCGCCCCCCGCCCTTCGGTGGCCACGAGCGACTCGCCCAGAGCAACGAGCAGCTCGGCCGGGGAGAAGACGGCGTGGAGGCGCGGGTGGCCAGGGTTCTCGCCGGCCGAACAGTACTCCAGCAGCGCGTCGCGGGACACCATGTCGGGCTGCTTGCCGAACAGCTCGGCGGCGCGGCCGATGCCGACCACCTGGATGTCCTTGCGGTCCCGCAGGAAGTCGGCGAAGCGCTGGAAGTTGCGGCGCGCGCGCTCGACCTCGGCCGCCGTGCGCACCTCGTAGGCGTGGCCCAGCTTGGCCACCGTGCGGTTCCGGCCGTTTGCGAACAACTCGTCCTCCGTCCAGCCCTTGACCTGGATGCGGACGGGGTGGCCGACGAAGAGCGAGAGGCACTCGACGTCTGCGGCGGCCGCGCGGTCGAGGCCCTCGCGGAGCTGGCTCAACTGGGCGTCGAATGCCTCGTCGTGGCACAGCGCGCCCTCTGGGCCGAGCGACAGGTGGCAGCCGGCCGCCTCCGCCGTGCCCTTGTGGGTCGGGAAGTTCAGGGCGCCGGCATACCACACCGGCCCGGCGTGGCCCGGGCAGTAGGGATAGCCGTAGACGTAGGGCAGCCCCATCGCGGCGGCGGCCCCGTGGCTCTGTGGCGCGCTGAAGACTGCGTGGCGGCTGGCCGCCACGGGGGCCTTCCAGAATGCCTTCTTCAGGGCGTCGGTGGCCCGCTTCTCGTAGTCCACCAGCTTCGCCACCCCGTCGGCCCAGCCGCACTCCGCCACGAGCTCGGGCACCACGGGATGGCTGTTCGAGTCCGTGTGGATGCCGATGTCGTGCTCGGCCATCGCCGCCAGCACGTCGAGCCGGCCCCGCTGGACCATCGCCCGCGCCTTGTCGCCAATCACGTGAAACGTCCCGCGCAGGCCCGCCTTCGACAGCGTCTGCGCGATCCAGGCGGGGGCATCGTCGGTCCGCGCTTCGGCCGGGTACAGGGTGTCCTCAACATCGAAATGCAGCGTCACGTACATGGATGTGGTTGCCCTCGGTCCGGGGAGCCTCGTTCCTGCGTCACGCAGCATAGTAATCCCGGGAACGCCCCCTGTCAACCGCCCCGCCTTGACTCCGGCGGGCCTCTGTGGTAATCCTACCCGTGCGCTGTTGGCAATGTCACCCTGGATGAGGAGAGACGCCGTGGACACTCTGTACCGCCTGGGGCTGGGGAGCCTGCCGCTGCTGTCGGACGCCGAGACCCGCTCGATCTCGGCGGAGAACCCCAACGGCGAGAAGGGCGGCGGGGCGAAGGAGAAGCCCGACGATAGGAACGCCGGCTCGATGCTCGGCCAGGGCTGGAAAATCCGCCCCTGCATCACGCTTCAGCCAGGCGAAACCGTCACCCTCGCCGACATCAAGGGCCCAGGCGTCATCCAGCACATCTGGATCACCGTGCGCGAGACGGCCTACCGCGACTGCCTGCTGCGCTTCTACTGGGACGGCGAGGAGACGCCCTCCATCGAGGTGCCGCTTGGCGACTTCTTCTGCAACGGCCACGCCCTTCGCTACAACGTCGTGTCGCTCCCCATCTGCGTGAACCCCGTGGGCGGCTTCAACTGCTACTTCCCCATGCCGTTCCGCAAGCGCGCCCGCGTCACCATCGAGAACCAGCGCTGGGAGGCCATCGGCGGCTTCTTCTACCAGATCACCTACGCACTCCAGCCCGTGCCCGACGAGGCGGCCTATCTCCACGCCCAGTGGCGCCGCTCGCTCACCACCCGCGAGGTCCCCGAACACGTCCTCCTCGACGGCGTGAAAGGCCAGGGCCACTACGTCGGCACCTTCATGGCCTGGACCCAGCTCTCCAACGGCTGGTGGGGCGAGGGCGAAATCAAGTTCTTCATGGACGGCGACAAGGAGTTCCCCACCATCTGCGGCACGGGCACCGAGGACTACTTCTGCGGCGCCTGGGGCTTCGGCGGCCAGACCTACTCCACCCCCTTCCTCGGCTATCCCCTCTACGACAAGGCCGAGGGCCGCGTGCCGCGCCACGGACTCTACCGCTGGCACATCCTCGACCCCATCCGCTTCAGGAGCGACCTCAAGGTCACCATGCAGGCCCTCGGCTGGTGGCCCAACCACAAGTTCCAGCCCCTCACCGACGACATTGCCTCCGTCGCCTACTGGTACCAGGCCGAGCCGCACGCGCCCTTTCCCGCGATGTTGCCCGTCCACGAACGCTTCTCGAGGTGAGGAGGGCGGGGCGGGAGAGGGCGGCAACCGCAGGGGTCACTCGGGCTGCTTGGTGCCGAGCTCGTCCACTTTTTCGGCGGCCTCGGTTTCCTGGGTGTACATGGTGCGGATGTCGCCGACGAGTTTGCGGCGGCGCTCGGCCAGGTAGCGGAGGTATTCCTCGATGCTGACGATGTAGAGGCGGCGGCCCTGGGAGCGGCCCTTGAAGGCGCCGCCCTCGCCTGTGTGGTTGTCGGCCACCTCGATGGCGTAGGTCACGGTGTCGCCCTCCTTGAGCGAGGGGATGGACTTCTTGAGGACCCAGGTGGACTCCTTGTCGAGGAGCTTGCCCTTGATGGGGCCGAGGGTGGCGCGCTGCTCGTCGCCGTCGTTCACGTTGTAGACGACCCAGACTTCGGTGAGGCCATAGTCGTCGCGGGCCTGGTAGGTGACGGTGAGGGTCTTGCGGACGGTGGCCTTCTCGTCCTCAAGGGGGCGGAGGATTTCGACCTGGGGCGCGCTGTCGGGGATGACCTGGACGAAGTAGCGCACCTCGTCCTTGTACTCGTAGCCGTAGGTGGCTTCCTTCCAGTAGAAGGAGTAGTCGAAGGACTGCGTGGCGATGGTCTCGAAGGTGGCGGTCAAGGTGTCCTTGCTGAGGGCCATGCTAGCGGGAGCGGCGTCCTCGGGCAGGATTCTGGCCTCGGCCAGGGGCTGGTCGCAGCGGAGCTCCCAGCGCAGCTTCGTGCCCTC
>VGYV01000630.1 GCA_016872855.1 Planctomycetota bacterium | reverse complement strand
TAGCGCCGACGCCCGGCTCAGCGCGCGGGCCAAGCTCCAGGCCTGGGAGGATGTTCTCCAGCGCTTCCCCAAGGCCCCCGCCGCCACCCTCGCCCGCGCACGCGAGCAGCGCGACCGCTGGGCCAAGGAAGTCGCCGAGACGCTGGGCGTGGTCACAGAGCGCTCGACACAGCTCCAGCGCACCGTCTTCAACGCCCACGCCGTTTACGAGATGCCCGACGGCCGCTTCCGCCTCCTCTACAACGCCTGGCAGCAAGGGGAGTACAAGGACTGGACGACCCTCGAGGGCTATGGCCACGTGTCGATCTTCCAGAGCTACTGCACCTGCCTGACGGGCGACTCGCAGCACGCCTTCGGCTGGAACTACGACCACGGGGAGGAGGTGAAGGTGAGCTTCCGCGCGCGGGCGCGGCGCACCTACGGCTGCGTCCTCTTCGGCCTCCCGGGCGAGCCGCACGGCGCCGGCATCGTGCTCACCGTCGGCGCCGACAACAACCGCTGCACCACCCTCGGCCCCGTGGGCGAGGAGCCCTGGTTCCGCACCAACGACATCGTGGCCGCGCACCAATGGCTCGCGCACGAGCTCGAGGTAGCCAGGGGCGAGCTGGTCTACCGCCTGGCGGGCAAGGAACTGTTCCGCCGCAAGGTGGACCTCTCGGGCCTGCGCGGGCGCCGCTTCATCCTCTGGTCCACCACGCATCCAACGGACCGGCACAACCGCTGGGAGACCCCGGAGTTCCTCTCCCTCCGCATCGTATCGGCGGCGCAGCCCAATTGGGTGAGCGAGCTCCGCCCGGGCGAACCGCCGCGTTGGGTCCACCAGCCCGACCCGGCGGGCTGGGTCGGCCTGTCGCACCCGGACAGCGTCCTGTCCACGGTGGCCCGGCGGGATTCCTGGGCCGCCTACTCGGGGCGGTCCATCGCCATGCACTCGGGCCCGGGGAGTGCCTGGATGAGTTGCCAACAGGTCCGCGGCGCGTTCCGCGACTGCATCGTGGCGGCGCGAGTCGAGCTTCTCGGCGAGCGCCGGGGATGGGAGAGAGGCTCCGTGGGGATCGTCTTCCGGCACAAGGAGCGGGCGAAGTACGTCGCATCGGTTTTCCAGGGCGGGGGCGCGCGCCTGCGCCGCCGCTCGCGCAGCCCGGGCGGCCACTGGACGGACAACCACGTGGCCTCATCGAGGGACTTCGACGCGCCGCGCGGCATGCTCTACCTCGTCGCGATCATCCAGGGCAAGCGGCTGGAACTCTACTGCAATGGCGAGCTGGCCCTCGTCCACGATGGCCTGGAGGAAGGGGAGGGCAAGGTGGGCATCGAGGCCGAGGGGACCCCCCTGCTCGTCCATGACTTCAAGCTCCGCCCCCTCCCAACCGACCCCGCCTATAAGACGCTCTACGGTGACAAGGCCCGGTAAGGTGGACCTCAAGGAGCACCCAGCCGTGAGGTGCAGGCGGCTCGGGCGCCAGGGCTGCTTTTGACGATGGCGCGGGACAGGGGGCACGGGGGGTGGCCGGCTACGGGGCGGTTCGCAGATAGAGGGTGAGGGTGACGTTCGAGACCTCGAGCTTGTTGCGTGGGAGGAGGGATTCGAGGCGGACGGATGCGGCGAGGGGGCGGTCGAGCGTGAGGGGCTTGCTGGCGCCGCGCATGCGGGGGTCAACTAGCGGGAGACCCAACCCGATGCCCTTCTGGGGATAGTAGCGGAGCCAGAGCTTGAGGGGCTCCATCGGCTTGCTCTTGGCGCCGAGGCGGCTGGCACGGAGCCACACGGGGGCGGCGGGGTCCTTGTCGCCCGGTGCCCAGGCGATGTCGCCCACGGCAATCTGCGCGGCGACCTCGAGTTCGGGGTCTTCCGACAGGCAGCGGCCCTCCACCTCAATCTCGATGGCCTCGACTGCCACGGCCTTGGCGGGAAGCTCCTTTTGCTCCTTCACGGGGAGTTCGAGGACTGGCACGCCCTCCTTGCCCAGCACCTTCTTCCCCTTCCAGGCGATGACCACCTTGGTGAGGTCGGCCAGCGGGTCGCGGGTGCTGCACCACTCCTCGTCCACGACGAGGGCTCTGCGGGACCAGAGTGCCGCCAGGTCGGCGAGGAGGGGGTCGCCCTTGGCGCGGAGCTTCTCGGTCTGCTTCGCCCAGTCGGCGGCGAGTTCCTTCTCGAGGTCGAAGAGGGCCTGCCATCGGGGGCTGAGGCGCAAGAGGCCCTCGCGTGCGCGGGAGTGGAGCGGGTCCTTCTCGTCTGCGAGGAGGAGGGCGGCCCAGTAGGCGCGCTGGGCCTCGTCGGCTGCCCCGGCCTTCTCGCAGGCGGCCGCGAGGTCCAGGCGGGCCTGGGCGGAGGCGGGCTGCGCGGCCACGGCGGCACGCAAGTCGTCGAGCGTCTTCTCGCCCGCGGCGGCCACGGAGAGGAGGGCGAGGCTGAGGACAATCGTGGGGACACGCCTCACGGCAGGTTCTCCCGCTTCAGGTAGTCCCGGACGAGGGTGGAGGGGACGAAGAAGCCGACGTTTTGAGCGAAGAGGATGCCTGCGGTGGCGACGCCGATGACCTCGCCGCGCTCGTTGAAAACGGGTCCGCCGCTGTTGCCGGGGTTGATGGCGGCATCGGTCTGGACGTAGCGTGCGCCGTGGAGGCTGCGGAGGTCGGAGCTGACGATGCCCTGGGTGACGGTGTAGTCGAGGCGGAGCTCGCCAAAGCCAGGGCTGCCGATGACGAGGACCTTTGAGCCGAGCTTTGGGAGGCCGCCCTCGGCAAGGCGGACCGGGGTGAAGCGCAAGCCGCGGGGCGCCACGCGGACGATGGCCAAGTCGAGCGTCGGGTCGGTGGCGAGCACGGCGGTGATGGGAAGCGTCTCGCGCTGCTCCTTCGCGCCGTCGCGGAAGATGGCGACGACCCTGGGGGCGAGGACGTTGGCGATGACGTGGTTGTTGGTGAGCATCACGCCGTCGGGGGTGAGGAAGAAGCCGCTGCCGCCGCCGTAGGCGCCGGCGATGACAGCCACGGTGGGCTTGAGAAGCTCGACCGCTCGCTCGGGGGCGAGCGGCTCGGCGGCCCTCGCCGCCTGGGCGCCCGCCGCTGTGAGACGGCCCACCACATCGTCGCGGAGCGGGTTGAGTTTGAGGGCCTTCTGCCACGCGGCGACGGCCTCAGGCGTCTTGCCCTGGCGCTTGAGGGCGTCGCCGAGGAGGACGAGGGTGCTCTCCGACTCGTCCTTGGTCTCCTGGGCCAGCTTGAGGGCGGCCGCGGCGTCGCCGAGGGCGGAGGCCAGGTGGGCGCGATGCAGGGTGAGCTTTGCGACGAGTTCGCCGATGAAGCCGCGCTTGAGCCCGGCGTCGCAGACTTCGGCAGCCCAGGTGCGCAGGCCGCGCTCTTCGAGGGCCGAGCTGAGGGCGAGGATGTCGGCGATCATCGGCTCGCGCTTTTCGGCAAGCTTGAGGATGGCCTCGAGGCTGCGGCCCACCGAGAGCAGGTCGTCGGGCGAGGTTGCCTTTGGCGGTTCGGGGCGGCGCCGGCGTGGCGGAAGGTCCTCCCGCCAGTCGGGCTCTTCGGGCGCCTCGGGCTCGGCCTGCGGCGGCCGAGTGTCCAGGCTGCGTATCTTCACGTCGCCGCCAGTGACCTGTACGCCCACGAGCCCCTCGGCCTTCTGAGCGGGGAAGAGGCCCAGGCGGTCACCATCGAGCATGGTCTCGAGCCCGACGCGGCGGTGGATGAAGGCGAGGGTGTGGCGGGGCGCGTCCTTCAGGGGGGCCGTGAAGGCGGCGCCCGGGAACTGGGAGGCGGCCCGCGCGCGCCGCGCCCCGAAGTCGAGGTGGGCAGAGAACGAGGCGAGGTCCACGCGAAGTACGGCCTTGCCGGCGGCCTCGACCTCAATGCGGAGGTCGCGGGTGGTGTTGCCGGCCGGGGCGGCGATGAGGGCCTCGGCGCCCTGGGAGGCGAGGGCGCCGCCCTCGGAGCGCCAGGTGCCGCGGAGCTGCCGCCAGTCCTTGAGCGTGGCGTCGGTCACGAGGGGGGACCAGCCGCCGCGGTCGCCGGCGTATTCGGTGACGGTGGCCTTGCGTGCGGCGTCGGGGTCGAGTGCGGCCGCGAGGTCCACGGCGGCCTGAGCGGCGGCTTGCGCGCCGTCGCGTGCGAGGCCGCGCGCCACGGCGAGCCAGCGGTCGGCGTGGTTGCGGACCGCCTCGGCGAGGGCCTTCTCGTCGTCTGGGGCGAGGAGCCGCTCGGAGAGGTCGGCGCGCAGGTCGAGGTCGCGCTGGGTCCAGGGGCGCTTGGCGAGGAGGGCCTTGGCGCAGGCGGCGTAGTGCTTGCGGGCCTCCTCGTCGCGGCCCTCGTCCCGCGCCAGGTCGCCTTGGAGCAGAATGGCCTCGGTCGAGGCGGGGTCGGCCTGGAGCGCCTGCTTGAGCTGCTCGCGGGCGCGGTCGTAGTCCTTCGCCTGGATGGCCGCGCGGGCCGACAGGCAGTAGATGTGGCCCAGCTCGGCATCCGCCCGCGAGCGCGCGGGCCCGCCGGCGACAACGCATAGCATTAGGGCGAGAATCGTTCTGCGGCAGGGCATCTGCGGGCCTCCCTGGCCATTAGCCCAGCGTCAATGCCGCACGGGATACTACCACGCTGCTCACCGGTTTGTCAAGCGCCACTGCTGCCTGGTGTAGATTTCCGAACGGATAGGGTTTGATCCGCAATGCTGCCGCACTGCGGATCAAACCCTATCCGTTTCAACATGTGGCGGGACGGTCCCGCCAGGCCACAACTGGTAGGGGATGGGCGATGTCGAAAGGAGCCAGGGCATGCCGAGGGGACAGAGGGGCAAGCGGCCAACTCTCACGCTCGAAGAGGGGCTTGCTGCCAGCACGCTCACCTTCCGTGAGGCCGCCAAGCGTTACGGAACATCGTTCGAGACCTGGAGGAAGC
>VGYV01000629.1 GCA_016872855.1 Planctomycetota bacterium | reverse complement strand
GACGCCCAGAGACGATTCGGGGCGCGGCGCTGGAGACCCGTGGCCCACTCAGCGGCCGAGACGGCCGCCGCCTAACGGTGTCCGAAACGGACCACGCCCAAACCAATTGGGCGCAGTCCGTTTCGGACACAAGGCTTCCCCTGCGCCGCAGTGGGTCTGCGGCGCGGGTGCTGCAGCGTGAGGCCTGCCGCGGCGCAATACGCAGAGAACAGGGCGATCGAGGGCTCTGGACGCGGTTGGAGAGCAACATTGCGGAGTTGTTCAACTCTGCAATGTTTCTCCAGCGGCGCCCCTGGCCAAGCGCCCACCTCGCTCGGGTGTCCAGAACGGACCACGCCCAAACCAATTCCTGCGACGGGCATACCACCAAGGCGCAATCAAAGCCCATACGACCGCCAGCTGCACCACATGGCCCACGAGTGTCCCCACACGCCGCGAGTGCCACTCCGTGTTCACGAGAAAGCAGAGTACGACCCCTACCCAGACGACACACAAGGCAATAAGGTACCCCTTCCGCGAGGGTACGCCGCACTGCTTCTCCCATAGCTCGTCCAGCTCGCCCGACGCACTTGAGCTTGGTGGTTCCGCGCCATCTGTGCCATCAGCGTCGTGCGCCACAGATCCGACCGTATCCCGCGGCACCGCTCGTGGCACAGACTGCGAAGGTACGGACATAGAAGGTGGGGCCGGCGCTTCTCCCACACGACCCACAGCTCCACAGTGACGGCACTTGACTCTGGCCCCTGCCTTGTCGTCGGCAACACGGTACTCTCGCCCGCACGAGCACTTGAACGTGATCACCCGAGCACCTCCGGAACTGCACCACTTATGCCGTGAACACCCTCAGCAGCCGAGCCAGGGGCCACGAGTCAAGCCGTCCGCCGATTCGCTCGTGAGGATAGCGCCCAGGAGCCACCAGGCGCAAGGTCAGACACGGCGAGCCAGGGGCGGGCGGTTTGACTCCCCCGGCAAGGGGCTGCTAGAATAGCCCCAATCCCGGGAGGCGAGGGAAGCGCATGGCCGCGCCACGGAAAGGCTATCGCTATATTCAGCCCGAAGCCCTGGCTCGTGTGGCCAGGCTCAACCTCGTCGCCCGCTCGGTGGTCGAGGGCTTCATCTCGGGCCTGCATCGCAGTCCCTATCGCGGGTTCAGCGTGGAGTTCGCCGAACACCGCGAGTACATGCCCGGCGATAATATCAAGGACGTGGACTGGCAGGTCTTCGGCCGCACCGACCGCTTCTACGTCAAGCAGTACGAGGAGGAGACCGACCTCAAAGCTCATATCCTCCTCGACGTGTCCAGCTCGATGTCCTACAAGAGCGACGAGCACGGGCTGACGAAGCTGGAGTACGCCTGCTATCTGGCCGCGTGCCTCTCCTACCTGATGATCCGCCAGCAGGATTCCGTGGGGCTGGTCTGCTTCGACCGCGAGATGCGACACTATATCCCACCCCGCGCCACGTCCACGCACCTGAGCCTCGTGCTCCGACACCTCGAGACCATCCAGATGGGCACGGGCGTCCAGACCAACGTGTCCAAGACGTTCCACGACCTCGCCGAGTTCATCCGCCGCCGCGGCCTCCTCATCATCCTCTCGGACCTCTACGACGACCCCAAAGAGGTGGTTCGCGGCCTCCGACACTTCCGCTACAAGAAGCACGAGGTCATCCTGTTCCACATTTTCGACAAGTGGGAACTCGATTTCCCCTTCCGCAAGCTCTCAGACTTCGTGGATATGGAGACCAACGAGGAACTCCAGGTTGACCCGCGCTACGTGCGCGAGGAGTACCGCAAACAGGTCCAGGCCTTCATTGACGGTTACCGCCGCGACTGCTCGACGAGCCGCATCGAGTACGTGCAGACCGACACGTCCGTGCCCTACGACTTCATGCTCTTCGCGTACCTGGCGAAACGCAAGAGGCTCTTCTGATGCCCTTCCTCTACCCATTCTACCTGCTCGGCACGATCTTCGCCGGAATCCCCATCATTATCCACATGATTCACCGCCGGCGCGCGCCAAAAGTGCTTTTTCCCACGCTTCGCTTCCTGAGGGCGTCAAATGAGCGAACTTCGCGGCGGCAGAGGATTCAGGACCTCTTTCTCCTGTTACTGCGCGTGTTACTTTTCATCCTCCTCGCGCTTGCCCTGGCGCAGCCGTTTCTCGGTCGCAGACGCTGGGGATTCGGCCAACGGATACACGCGGTGATTGTGCTGGATAACTCCTACTCGATGGGCACGGAGCACGAGCGGAAGGCACGCTTCGCCGTGGCGAAGGACCTGGCCGCAGCGGTCCTGGAGGGCGTGCCGCCCGCGGGCAGCCAAGTGGCCCTTATCCTCTCCGTGCCGCCGCACGGCTCGCCGCCGCCGATGCTGACAGCCGACCGCGAGGCGCTGCGCCGCGACATCCTCAAGGCCCCCCTCTCCCAGGGCCGCGCCGACATGACCGCCGCCGTCCGGCAGGCATACGACCTCCTCGCCGAAGGCGACAACAAGGCCCCGACGATGGAGATTTACGCCATCACGGATCTTCAACGGAACGCCTGGACCGCCCCACGACCCCTCGAAGACAAGCACAGAAGCCCGCAACCCGCCCTCATCGTGGTGGACGTTGGCCGCACGGACTTCCGCAACCTCACGGTCAGCGACATCGCGGTCCGCGGCGGGGCGCGCGTCCGAAACCGCCCGATCGCAGTGCAGGCTAAGGTGCACAACCACACAGCCGCCGCGGCCACCGCCAACGTCAGTTTCTACGTAAACCAGGCCAAGCAGGCGAACCAGCAGCTCGTCATCCCCGCAGGCGTCACGATGACCGCCTCGTTCAACCACACGTTCGGCGAGCCAGGCATCCACAACGGCTGGGTGCAGATAGACGACGATTCGCTCGCGCTCGACAACCGCCGCGACTTCTCCATCGAGATTCAGGATCACCTCCCCGCGCTCGTCGTCCGCGACGCCGTGCCCGCCATGCCCCAACTCGACCCGGCCTTCTACGTGGCGAAGGCCCTCGACCCGTTCGGCGACGACCCCTCGAAGCCCCGCTCGCTCGTCCAGACCACCATCACGGAACTCGACAAGCTGACCCACGACCTGCTCCAGAAGTTCCGCGTCGTCGTCCTCGTGGACCCCGGCGCCTTCCAACGCACCCAAATCGCCGTTCTCCGCCAATACGTTCGCCGCGGCGGCCGCCTGGTCATCATCCCCGGCCCCAACCTGCGCCCCAGGAGCATGACCGACTTCCTGACCGGCAGCGATCCCGCCTCCGCCCTCCTCCCCGTCGAGGTCGGCGAACCCGCCCAGGGCCTCCTCGACCGCAAGAAGTTCGACTCCCTCATCGCCCTCGACGAGAAGCACCCGGCCCTCCAGGTCTTCAAGGGCTACCAGCGCCTCGCCCAACTCGTCAAGGTATACAACTCGGCCCCCATCGCCGTGCCCCAGACCTCCCCCGTCCGCGTCCTCATCGGCCTCAGCAGCGGCAACCCCTTCCTCGTCGAGAACCGCTTCCACGAAGGCCGCGTCCTTCTCTTCGCCACGGGCACCGACCCCGACTGGTCGAACCTCGCGGCCTCCCGCTTCTTCCTCCCCCTCATGCACCGCCTGGTCTACTACCTGACCGAGCGCGAAGACATCGAGGGCACCCACCTCGTCGGCGCCCCGGTCAACATCACCCTCCGCGACGTCCTCCGCGAAGTCACAGTCCAAGTCCGCCAGCCCAACGGCGAGATCGTGGACCTCCCGGCCAAGCCCGAGCCGGCCAGCGGCCTCACCCGCGCCACCTTCGCCCACACCGACCGCCGCGGCGCTTACGTCTACCTCGTCCTCGACCCCAACCGCCCATCCGAAAAGGAGGCCCCCGCCGAGGCGAAGGCCGAGGCCGAGCGCGGCTTCGTCGTCAACCCCGACCCCCAGGAGGGCGACCTGGCCCGCATCACCGAGAGCGAACTCCGCGCCCTCCTCGAAGGCCACAGCCTCCACTACGTCGGCCCCCCCGACCAGGTCTCCGCCGCCCTCCTCCAGGCCGCCGTCAACAAAGTCCGCCAGGGCCTCCCCCTCCGCGACCTGATCCTGTACATCGTCTTGTTCATCGCCATTTTTGAGACCTTCTTCGCCAACAAAGTAGTCCCCGCCACCCAGCGAGCCGAGGAGCGCCGCGCCGCGGCCGCCCCGGCCCCCGCCCAAAGCTGAGATGCCTGGCCACAGAGCCGCCGAGCGCGCCGAGCGCCAAGCCACGACCGAAGACGACAGACGGCAGATGGCAGTCGGCAGACCGCAGACGGCAGGAGGCAGATGACAGACGGCAGAGGGCGGACGACAGACGGGAGACGGCAGACGATAGCCAGCGATCGTCCTCGTCCTAGCCTGCCCTGAGCGAAGCCGAAGGGTCGTTCCTCGCCCTCGACGACCCCTTGCTTCCCGAAGGGCTACTCGCTAGCGAGACCTTGCCGGCCTCTCGCATCGAGCGCCCCTCGCCCACACGCGTTCTTCTCCTGCCTACTTGGTCATTGGTCATTGGACATTGGTCATTCGCTCCGCAACTGCTTGCCCTGTCGGCACTTAGCCCCATTTCGCCCCTCATGCGCAAATTCGGTCGTTTTTCGACACAGCCCTTCGCTTTTCGACACGCTGACGACACTCATGGGGAGCCGCCTCGCAGCTTCGCACTTCGCCACTTGACAGCCGCCTCTGTCCCGTGCACAATGATTGCGGAGGCGAAGCATGATCAGAACCGTCGAGGGGATCATTGACGAGCAGGGCCACGTGTGCCTCGCCGAGAGCATCAAGCTCTCTGGCCCGCGCCGCGCCCTCGTGATGATCCTCGACGAGCCCCCCACCGCCCACGAGACCGCTCTGCTGAGCGAGGCCGCCCTGGCCGAGGACTGGAACCGCCCGGAGGAGGACGAAGCGTGGTCACACCTTCAGCC
>VGYV01000628.1 GCA_016872855.1 Planctomycetota bacterium | reverse complement strand
GGCGCCATCGACATCTACAACTTCCACGGCCTCAACTGGAAGGCATTCGAGGAACACGTGGCCGGCCCCGACGGCCAGCTCGCCTGGATGCAGAAGGCGAAAGCCCAGGGCCTCGTCCGCCACATCTGCTTCAGCTTCCACGACTCCGCCGACAACCTCGTCAAGCTCGCCAGGACCGGCGAATTCGGGTCCGTCACCCTCCAGTACAACGTTCTCGAGCGCAGCCTCGAGAATGCCCTGCCGGCCGTCAAGAAGCTCGGCCTAGGCGTCGTCGTGATGGGGCCGGTCGGCGGCGGACGCCTCGGCTCGCCCTCGCCCGCCATCCGCAAGCTCCTCCCGGCGGCCAAGAGCGTGCCCGAGATCGCACTCCGCTTCGTCCTCGCTAACCCCAACGTCACCGTCGCCCTCTCCGGCATGAGCGAGATGCAGCAGGTGCTCGAAAACCTCAGCGTCGCCAGCCGCCCTACCGCCCTCTCGCGGCCCGAAAAAATCCGCGTCCTCGTCACCCTCCAGCGCTACAAGAAGCTCGCCGACCTCTACTGCACCGGCTGCGACTACTGCATGCCCTGCCCGCATGGCGTCGAGATTTCCCGCAACTTCTCCGCCCTCAACACCGCTCGAGTCTACGGCCTCCCCGACCACGCCCGCCAGCAGTACGCCCGCACCCGCGGCAAGGCATCGCTCTGCCGCGCCTGCCGCAAGTGCCTTGAGAAGTGCCCCCAGCACCTCGACATCATCGCCCAGCTCCGCGAGACCGTCCGCACGCTCGACGACACCTATGGCAAGCTCATCGTCGCCGTCAAGCCCACCTCGGTCGAGCGCCTCACCCGCCGCAAGGCCGGCCACGACCTCGCCCTCGCCTGCCGCCTCGACTGCCACAACCTCTCCGACCAGGTCCTCCGCCCCACCCTCACCTTCGCCCCCGGCGAGCGCATCGGCGTCACCGAGTTCGGCCAGCTCGGCCAACTCCACCCCTTCGCCCGCCGCACCCTCAGCCTCGCCATCGAGGCCCGTGGCCTCGAGGACGGCGAGCCCCTCCGCCTCGGCCCGGCCCTCGGTGGCGACGGAGAGAAGCTCCTCTTCGCCCACGACCCCCTCCCCGTCGCCATCGCGCGCAGGAGCGCCCCTGGCAAGGCCCCCCTCGTCCGCGGCGAGCACATCTCAGGCCCCGTCCAGCCCGCCGCTGCCGCCCGGGCGGCCCACTCCATCGCTGCCCAGTTCGCCTGGAGCGCCGAGGCACTCACCGTTCAGTTCGACGTCACCGGCCCCTTCCGCCGCCCAGTCACCGACCGCCGTGGCCCCCGCGAGAGCGACAACGTGTGGCTCAACCTCTTCCTCGACGACCTTCTTGGTCTCAAGCTCGGCAAAGATGCGCCCAAGCAGTTCTCCATCGCCTTCGGCTTCCCCGCGAAGGGCGGGGCCATGCCCGTCGCCGTCCATCGTCCCCGTCTTGCGCCCGAGCAGGTGCAGACCATTCACGCCGAGGTCAAAGGCCGCGGCCAGAAGCGCCGCGTCCTCATCCGCATCCCCTGGAAGCTCCTCGGCCTCGCCGCCCCGAAGCCGTCCGCGCGCCTCGCAGCCAACTTCGGCCTCACCTGCTGGCCCGCCCGCGGCCGCTTCGCCTGGACCCTCTCCTGGGCGCCCGCAGGGAGGGGCTGGGTCCTTATGACGCAATAGACAGAGGAGGTGCAGCCAATGTTGCTGAAGATGCGGCCCTCTTCTCTGGCGGCGTTAGCCCTTCTGCTGATGACCGGGAAAGCGATGGCGGACGGCTTCATCATCGTCAAGCGGGACGTCGGCTCGGTCGAAGCCAAGCCGTCGTCCGATGCGCAACGTGCGCTTCTCATCTGGAGGGACGGCAAGGAGACGCTGCACCTGCTGAGCACCTACAGGGGGCCTGCGGCCGACTTCGCCTGGGTCATCCCGGTCCCCACTCGCCCCACAGTTCAGCGGTCCTCCTGGCAACTGTTCGATGCAGCCGAGAAGTGGACGCGTCCCTCAGTGCGCCTTGTGCGCTACGAGATGCGCCGCAAGTTTTGCGGTTGTGCTGGGCCATCAGCGGAGCCCACGGAGGCGGGAAGGGCCGAGAGCAAGATCGTCGCGCTGGAGAGTTGGATCATAGGGGAGTTCCATGTAGACATTCTCGCTGCGCAGGGGGGCGGCGGGCTAGGCGCGTGGCTGCGCGAGAACGGCTACGCGATTCCCGGGGAGGCCGAGCCGGTGCTCGAGCAGTACGTCAAGAAAGCCTTCTACTTCGTGGCCGCAAAGATCCGCAAAGATGCATTGGGTGGACGGGCTACGGTGACAAGCGCTTTGACCCCGCTTGCCATCACCTTCGCAACTGAGAAGCCCTTCTACCCCCTGGCAATCTCGGCCATCAGCTCCGCGCCCGAAAACGAGCTCCTCCTCGTCACAGTGACCCCCTGGTGGTTCGAACCCGAGAACCTGCCCTGCACATGGTTGGGCCACGGCGACGTGTGGCGAGGCTTGCGCTCACAGCTTGCGAAGCAGTCGTACTGGGCCCGGTTCGCGAGGCGCGAGGTGGATTTTGCTCCTGCAATCAGGGCCGCTCAGGACCGAATGGCCGAACAAGGCGTTGTTCTGGAGGCATGCAACAAGCACCCCTTGTTCCTTGCCGACGACCACGACCTCACGAGCTGGCAGGAGCCTGGGAGCCATGGCGTCAAGCTCATGCGCTTCCACGCCTTCCTGAAGCCCCAGGCTATGAGAGACATCACGTTCCGGCGCCTGTGGCCGGATGGCAGCGCTGACGACGAGGCATGGAAGTACAAGGTTCTCCCCGGCGTCTTCGAGGTCTACCTTGACAACCCCGACGGCAAACCGTGGTTCTACGGCGGCTTGTCAATGTCGGGGGTTGGTCTCGCTCTTGCCCTCGCTACCGTTGCAATGAGACAACGCCGGCGCCGCGTGCGGCCGCTGGCCGTTTTCTGCCTGCTCGCCAGCGGCATCATCGCGTTGTAGGGCATTAACCCCTCTCGGAAAGGAGGTCCACGTGCTTCGCAACCTGCGGCGGGCGCTCCGCTACCTCCTGCCGTTCTGGCACCTTCACCATCCTGGAGGCGAACCGCATCGTCGTCCTCGACCAGGGCCGCGTCGTCGAGATCGGCGCCCACGACGAACTCCTCTCCCGCAACGGCCTCTACCGGAAGCTCTACGACGCCCAGGTCGGCGGCATGATCCAGGTGCGTCCCAGGCCGGAACCGGCAGCGTGACGCGGAGATGGCCCCGCGCTGCCGCTTCGTCCGCCCTCCCCACGACGTCTGCTTTGACCTCTAAGGAATGCAGGAATCCAGGAAGAGCGGAACCACCGCGGAATTGAGTAAGGTCGGTCACAAACTGGTCTATGGTTCCTTGCGCAGGGAGCCAGGCGTGAGCTTGAGGTGCTCCTGACAGAGCCGTTGGATGCGGGCGCTCTTCGTCTTCCCGCCGATGTCCGACACAACCCCAGAGAGCGATGCCAGGCGATTGGTCCGTACTCCCTCGAGAAGCTTCCCGAAGACAGCCACAATCCGCTCTTCGGACTGGCGCAAAGCGACCTCCGCGTTGGGCACTTTCATGGGCTGCCCGGAGGCATCGCGCTTAAGCTTGCCGCCCTCATACCATTCCAGGTACGGCTCATACTTGGCGTGCTCGTCGTCGAACAGCCAGACGGCTCGGAGCGGCGGATACTCCAGGGCATGGCGGAGGAAAGGCTCCGTCGCTTGGCTCTGAAGGCCGCTGACAATTGGCAGGCGCTGTTCCACCATGTAAGTCAGAGAGTTGATCGTGTCCTTGCCCGCCCAGGCCGAGTGCTCGAAGGCCAGGTACTTCACCCCGTCCAACTCGCCCCGGGCGATTAGCCCCTCGCCGAAGGGGAAAAGGAACTGGCGCGCGTCCTTCCCTTCATTCAGCCACTTCTCGATCTCCCTGGAGTCCTTTCGTTCCATCAGGCGTCCCAGAGCATACGCCGAGTGATACCTGAGCCAGTAATCCCTGTGCGTGAACAGGGCCTCCTTGAGCTTGGGCACGGCTTCCACCGCGCCGAGCTTGGCCAAGGCGACCGGCACGTGCGCCCTCTCCCCGTTGCGTCCCGTGGATTCCCCCGGCTTGCCGTCCATGCAACTCCTCGCCTCGGAGGGCCAGACCGTTTCGGGAGCGTCAAGGCACTTGATCAGGATGGGGATGACCCGCGGGTCCTTGAGGCCGGCAAACATGTCCGCTTTATGGCCCTCGAAGCCACTCGCGATGTAGGCATACTCTCCCACTGCGCTGAACGAGCCGTCCTCGCGACGGGCAAGGAACTCCTCCTGGCCTCCGTCCAGGACGGCCTGGACCAGGAACCTGGCGTACTCGGCGGCGAATTCCTGCGGCGGCCCGATCCGCGCGAGGCATCGCCCCAACCGAAGCTTCGTGTCCCGGGTTGCCATCGGCTTCCTGAACAGCTCCAGCCCCGCCTTCTGGGCCGCTGCCTTGTCCAGTTCCGCCATGCAATAGAGCACGCGCACCTGAAGGCGTTCCTCGGAGAAATACTTGGCAAGCCGCTCGATCTTCTGCTGTTTCGACAGCTCCGTGGAGCGCACAATCTCGCCGATCTCGATGTCGGCCTTCGTCGCGGAGGGCGGCTGGGCAGACGCGAGCGCCACGGCGAAGAAGAGGGCACCTGAGGCCACGCACACTCCCGACACCGCCCGGTACAGCACGGCTTACCTCCTTTGCCCGACGGAAACTGGACGCCGACCACCGAGCAAGTCCAGCCACCCCATTGTATCGTGACGGCCTATGGCAGTTCAACAGTCTAGTACTGTGTCAATCTTGACATGATAGGTTACGTGGAGTATATTCCTCCTGTGGGGAGCCATCTTCCGCAGGAGGAGCGAATGAACAAGAAGTACCGCGTCGACTTGACGGAGGACGAGTGCAAT
>VGYV01000627.1 GCA_016872855.1 Planctomycetota bacterium | reverse complement strand
AATGATCGTGCCGGAGGAACTTCTTCACGTGAGCTATGCGAGGGTGCTTCGCGAGTTCCTTCTGCGTCGCTTCCGCCGCGTGATTGTCTGCCTGCCTCCCCCAGGGCTCTTTCCATCCGTGCAACAGGCCGTTGTCCTCCTCCTCTGCGACAACCACGCAGACGGGCAGAAGGGCCTGTTGACAACCGCCTTCGAGCGATTGGAGGAGGGGGACTGGGCCACGGCGGAAGAGGCCCCGCCGTGCGAGTGGAACCCGAAGTGGACGCACCTGTTCCTCTCGCCGGGAGAGCGGAGCTTGGTCTCTGACGGCCTGCGCCAACTCGGTTGGCTGCCGCTCCGGGCCTATGGCCGGGTCGAGGTGGGCATCGTCACAGGGGCCAACGACTTCTTCATCCTACGCAAGGACAGCGCCGGCCGGATTGGAGAGCGCTACGTGGCGCCCATTGTGACCGGGGCGCGCGAACTCGAAGGGCTGCAACTGACCAACGAGGACTTCGCTCACCTGGCGAACGATGGCCGCCCGGCGTTCCTCATCAACACGTCGGAGCCGCTCGATGCCCTGCCTTCGCCGCTGCGCGCATACATCGAGGCGGGGGTGACACGCAGGGTCAACCAGAGATTCAAGTGCCGCGGCAGGCAACCCTGGTACGCGGTCCCGAGCGTGTGGCCGGCGGATGCTCTGCTCCTCAGACAGGCTGGGGACGTGCCGCGGCTGGTCCACCTGGTGAAGAAGTGCGCGGCAACGGACACTGTTCACAGGGTCCGCTGGAACGAACCCTCCGTCGGGAAGCGGCATGCGGCGGCGTTCATGAACACGTGGACCCTGCTCGCCTGCGAACTCATGGGGCGCAGCTACGGCGGCGGAGTGCTTGAACTCATGCCGAGCGAGGCTAACGCCGTTCCCGTTCCGCCGCCGGTTGCGCAACTGGACGCCATTTTCGACGAGGTGGATGCTCACGTGCGGAATCGGCGGCCGTTTGACGCGATTGCGACCGTGGACGCGGCACTGAAGTCACGCTCGATCCCTCGGACCGATCTGGAAGCCGCTCGCGGCATTCTGGCACGCTTGATCGAGAGGAGGCAGTGCAGAGCCAATGGGCGCCATTGAGGACAGGCTCTGGCAGGACCTGGTGCAGGCCAATCTGCCCCAGGGTGAAGACAGCCCGTTTCCCAAGGGGGCACAGCAGCAACTGGCTCGTGCCTTGCAGGAATGGGCCGCGCGGTGCATCGAGGAGCACCTTCTCCAAGTCTGCCCCACGCCAGAAGTCTTCCGCAAACCGGACTGGAAGGTCAACCACGCGGGCCGCAAGTTCTTCGGTGGCGTCCGTGAACAGGAGGTGGACGTGTGGCTCGCCAACTCGCGTGCCGGGTTGGCGTTGGCCGTGGACCCCAAGCACTTCCAGTCCAAGGACAGCTTGCGGAAGAACTGGCAGAACGGCCACAACGACCTTGTCGCGTTCGCCAGCAACCTGCACGAGCGCTTCCCCATGTGCGCCGTCGCAGGCATCATCGCTTTCCCCGACCACGCGGCCGAAGAGTCCACGCTGAACCAGATGGACGCGATCTGCAGCCGGTCCGTGCCGCGCGAGAAGCCATCCAACGCTTACGGGAAGTTCGAAGCCTTTGCCCTTGTCGCCTACCATTCCAACGGTGCTCTCACGTTCCCCTTTACGCACAAGTGCCTCGAGGCCGGCCGAGCGTTTGCAGCGCTGGCTGAGAAGCTTGTCACCCGCACCCTTGGCCTGCTGTGAACCTCCCACGCGCCCGATGGCAGCTACCCACGGTCGGAAGGAAGGCGTCCTCAGACCTTTGACAGCGGACCGGGCATGTGCTATAGTTCCTCAGCAGAGGGGTTCCGGGGCGGGGCGGCCCCGGACCGCGCTTCGGGTGCCCTGCAATCGAGGTGGCGGACATGGCATCGGAGAGCGTGAAGTTCCTGGAGCGGCTCCGGCGGCTCGAGAGCCAGCTCGACCGGCTCGCCAGCGACATTTCCATGAGCTATGCGTTCAACGAGGCGTCGTGCCGCGCCCTCTGGCGGCCGGCGGCGGACGTATACGAGACGGCAGACGATGTGGTGGTGCGCATCGAGGTGCCCGGCCTGCACGTGGAGGACATCGCGCTCGAGCTGCACACGGACACCTTGCTGGTGCGCGGCGTGCGGCGCGAGCCGTGCTGCGAGCCCAAGTGCGCCTACCACCAGTTGGAGATTCCCTACGGCTACTTCGAGCGGGTGGTCCCACTTCCGAGGCACATCCGCCACGAAGAGGCCACGGCCACCTACACCGAGGGCTTCCTCGTCATCCGAATCCCCAAGGCCGAGCGCGAGGTCCAGCTCGCCACGGTGATCCAGCTCCGCATCTGACCACCCCCTCGCCATCGCCACGTGCAAAGGGCAGAGCCGCTATGGAGCAGGGGACGAAGCCGAATCCCACGGGGCCGGCCGAGCGGTTCACGGTGCCGGCCGAGCTGCCGGTCCTGCCCCTGATGAACACGGTGGTCTACCCGAACATGGTGGCGCCGCTCCTCGTGCAGCGCCAGCGCTCGCTTCGCTGCGTTGACGAGGCGGCGCTCCGCGAGCCCAAGGTCATCGGCCTCTTCGCCCAGAAGGAGCCCGGCGACGACGAGCCGGCCGCCGACTCCCTCTACCGCGTCGGCACCGCAGGCCTCCTTCTCCAGATGCTCAAGATGCCCGACGGCGGCGCGCGCATCATCGTCCGCGGCCTCGAGCGCGTCCGCCTTGTCGAGACCCTCGGCGAAGACCCCCTCATCACCGCACGCGTCGAGCCCATCCAGGAAACCGTCACCGAATCCGTCGAACTCCAGGCCCTCACACGCACCGTCATCGAGCTGTTCCAGAAAATCGTCTCCCTCGTGCCCAACGTGCCCGACGAGGTGAAGGTGATCCTCGTCAACATCACCGACCCCGGGCGCCTGGCCGACTTCGTGGCGGCAAACCTGAGCCTTTCGCTCGAAGACCGTCAGGCCATTCTCGAGGCCGCCGACGTCGGTGAGCGTCTCAAGCGCATCGTCACGCTCCTCAACCGCGAGGTCGAGACCCTCGAAGTCGCCTCCAGAATCCAGTCCCAGGTCCACGACGAGATGGCCAAGACCCAGAAGGAGTACTTCCTCCGCGAGCAGATGAAGGCCATCCAGAAAGAGCTGGGCCAGGAGGACGAGCGCTCTGCCGAAATCGTGGAACTCCGAAAGAAGCTCGACGACGCGAAGCTCCCCGAAGAGGCCCGCAAAGAGGCCGACCGCGAACTCGAGCGCCTGGCCAAAATCCCCTCCGCCTCCGCCGAATACACCGTCGTCCGAACCTATCTTGACTGGCTCATCGAGCTGCCCTGGAGCATCGCGACGACCGACAACCTCGACATCGCCCGCGCCGCCCGCATCCTCGACGAGGACCACCACGACCTGGCGAAGGTGAAGGACCGAATCCTCGAGTTCCTGGCCGTCCGCAAGCTCAAGCCCGAGGGCAAGAGCCCCATCCTCTGCTTCGTCGGACCCCCAGGCGTCGGCAAGACCTCGCTCGGTCGCTCCATCGCCCGCGCAATGGAGCGCAAGTTCTTCCGCATGTCACTCGGCGGCGTCCGCGACGAGGCCGAAATCCGAGGCCACCGCCGAACCTACATCGGCGCGCTCCCAGGACGCATCCTCCAGGGCATCCGACGCGCCGGCTCCCACAACCCCGTCTTCATGCTCGACGAGGTGGACAAGCTGGGCGCCGACTTCCGCGGCGACCCCTCCTCCGCACTCCTCGAAGTCCTCGACCCCGAGCAGAACTTCTCCTTCGCCGACCACTACATCGAGGTGCCCTTCGACCTCTCCCGCGTGATGTTCATCACCACGGCCAACCTCCTCGACCCTGTGCCCCCCGCGCTCCGCGACCGCATGGAGGTCATCGAGCTGCCAGGCTACGCCGAGCACGACAAGATGGCCATCGCCCGCTCCTACCTCATCCCCCGCCAGCTCGACGAGAACGGCCTCAAGGGCCGCGGCGTCGCCTTCGACGACCGCGCCGTCCTGCGCATCATCCGCGAATACACCCGCGAGGCAGGCGTCCGAAACCTCGAACGCGAGCTCGGCTCCGTCTGCCGCAAGATCGCCAAGGACTTCGCCCGCGGCAAGCCCAAGCCGCGCACCGTCAAGGCCCCCGACATCCCGAAGTTCCTCGGCCCCCTGAAGTTTGAGCCCGAGGCCCGCGAGCGCCTCAAAGAGCCCGGCATCGCCATCGGCCTCGTCTGGACCGCCACCGGCGGCGACATCCTCTTCATCGAATCCTCCATCATGCCCGGCAAGAGCACCCTCATCCTCACAGGCCAGCTCGGCGAGGTCATCAAGGAGTCCGCCCAGGCCGCCCTCACCTACATCCGCGCCCACGCCGACGAATTGGGCATCGCGCCCGACTTCTTCAAGGACCGCGACATCCACATCCACTTCCCCGCCGGCGCCATCCCAAAGGACGGCCCCTCCGCCGGCGTCACCATCACCGTCTCACTCGTCTCCCTCCTCGGCGGCAGGCGGGTTCGTAGCGACACCGCGATGACCGGCGAAATCACACTCCGCGGCCGCGTCCTGCCCGTCGGTGGAATCAAGGAGAAAGTCCTCGCCGCCCACCGCGCCGGCCTCCGACGCCTCGTCCTCCCCAAGCGCAACGTCAAGGACCTCGAAGACGTGCCGTCCGACATCCGCGAGGAGCTCGACATCGTCCCCGCCGAAACCCTCGGCGACGTCATCGCCGCCGCCATCTCCAACCACGCCCGTGCAAGGAAACGCGGCCCGAACGCGGGGTAGGACGGCCCAGTCGCCGGAGCGTCATGCCGAGAAGGGGACAAAGTCGCGAATGCTTCGGTGTCTTGCTCCCAAAGGGAGCATAGTGGATTGCCGGCGGCTTCAGCCGCCCACGCCCGCGCAAGGAAACGCGGCCCGAACGCGGG
>VGYV01000626.1 GCA_016872855.1 Planctomycetota bacterium | reverse complement strand
CGCCGCCCCCTGGGACAGCGTTTACCGCAAGCTCGCCGAATACCGCCTCGGCGTCGTCACCCCCGAGGGAGATTCTCCCACCATCCTCCCCCTCCGCCAGGAACTCTCCCGCATGCTCATCGGCGGGCACCCAGAGTTCGCCCGCCTCGCCGACGGCTACCTCGGCCTCGACGACCTCCTGGCCATCCGCAACCGCGTCATCGGCTCCGGCCGCATCGGCGGAAAGGCCGCCGGCATGCTCCTCGCACGAAACATCCTCCTCAAAGAGTCGCACGACGTGGATTTCTCCGAGGTCCTCGACGACCACGACTCCTTCTACATCGGCTCCGACGTCTTCTTCACCTTCATCGTGGACAACGACCTCTACCGCTTGCGGCTCGAGCTGTCGCGCGGCGACGGCCCGACCCGCGAGGAGTTCGAGGACGTCGAACGCCAGTTCCTCGCCGGCGAATTCGGCCCCGAAATCACCGAGCAGTTCCGCGACATGCTCGACTACTTCGGACAAGCTCCCATCATCGTCCGCTCATCCAGCTTCCTCGAGGACAGCTACGGCAACTCCTTCGCGGGCAAATACCGCAGCGAGTTCTGCGCCAACCAGGGCGGCCCCGAGGAGCGCCTCGCCGCGCTCCTCCATGCCGTCAAACTCGTCTACGCCTCTGCACTCAACCCCGACGCCTTGTCCTACCGCCGCCGCCACGGCCTCGCGGGCTCCGACGAGCAGATGGCCATCCTCGTCCAGCGCGTCGCCGGAATGCCCTACCGCAACTACTTCTTCCCCACACTGGCCGGCGTCGCATTCTCCCGAAACCTCTACGTCTGGAACGACCGCATTGACCCCGCCCGCGGCCTCATCCGCCTCGTCCTCGGACTCGGCACGCGAGCCGTCAACCGCGTGGGGGGCGATTACCCGCGGATGGTCGCCGTCAGCCACCCCCAGCTCCGCCCGGAGGTCGGCGTCCGAGTTGCCAAGTACTCCCAGCACTCCGCCGACATCCTCGACCTTCTCCGCAACGACCTCGTCACCGAGCACGTCCCCGACCTCCTCGCCGGCGGCGACTACCCCAACCTCAGCTACCTCGTCTCCACCCTCGAACACGACCACGTGCGCGACCCCATCGGCCACCTCGTCGAGGGCCGGCCCACCGACTACGTCCTCACCTTCAACCGCCTCATCGCCCAGACCGACTTCGTCCGCCTCCTCGGCAGAATGCTCGCCTGCCTCGAACGCGTCTACGGCCAGCCCGTGGACACCGAGTTCACCGCCTCCATTGACCCGGGCGGCGGCGTCCGCATCAACCTCCTCCAGTGCCGCCCGCTCCGCGTCCCCGGCCTCGCCGAGCCTGTCGCCCTCCCCGAAGCCGTGCCCCAGGACGAAACGCTTTTCCGCTCCTCCCGCGTCATCGGCAGCGGCGTGCTCCGGGACATCCGCTACCTCCTCCACGTGGACCCGCGCCGCTACGCCGACGCGTCGGTCGAGCGCAAGCGCGGCCTCGCACGACTCATCGGCGCCATCAACCGCCACCCCCTCATCGCCGCCAGCAAGACCATCATGCTCGGGCCAGGACGCTGGGGCTCCAACAACATCCAGCTCGGCGTCAGCGTCGGATACGCCGAAATCAACAACGCCGCCGCACTCGTCGAAATCGCCCACGAGGAGGCCGGCCACCTCCCCGAAGTCTCCTACGGCACCCACTTCTTCCAGGACATCGTCGAGGACCAGATGCTCTACCTCGCCGTCTACCCCGACGACACGAATGCCGCCTTCAACGCCCCCTTCTTCCAGGCCGCTCCGAGCATCCTCGGCGACCTCATGCCCGAGGCCGCCGAGCTGGGCGACCTCGTTCGTGTCGTGGACGTCGCCCGTGCCACCCGCGGCCTCCTCGCCCACATCGTGGCCGACGCCCAGAACCAGCGCGCGATCTGCTATCTGGGATGAACCAGAACATGGAGGAAACGGCAGGATGGGCGCCGTTCATGAGCCGCAGATGCGTCGCGTTCACCCCTGCTGGATGAGTCCCGTGAGGCTTGGGGTCCTGTGCGTCGCCTGCCTGGCCCCGCTCGCGCCGCCGCGAGCCAGCCGAGGGGCGGAATCGCTCGCCAGGGTGACGGGCCGGCTCCTGGAGGTCAATGGCCACACGGAGTTCCCCAAGGGCCTCATGGGCCTCCATGGCGATGCCAAGCTGACCGAGGAACGCCGCCTCGACTGGGGCGTCGAGTCCTTCCGCCAAATCCACTTCGGCGCGGGAGCTGGCTCCGTCGCCTGGGACAAGGACGGGAATCTGCGCGCGCCCTACAAAGACCTCTTCATGGTCATTGACTGCCAGGGCGACCGCTACGCCCCGGCCACCGTGCTGACCAATCCCAAGTACGAGGAGTTCTTCCGCGACATCGGCCGCAAGTACGCCCAACGCTGCAAGGACCTCGGCTGGCACGGCTACGCGGAGTTCTGGAACGAGCCCTACCTCAACTGGGCCGAGCGCAGCCGGAAGAACTACGACCCGAAGTACTACGACGTCTCGAAGGCGGCCGACGACGGCCCCGTGACGATCAAGGGCTGGGACAAGCCGCTCGCCCACCTCCGCTGGCGACGCCGCTGGGCGCGCGGCGAGGACGGCAAGATCGCCCATCTCGTCCCCGTGCCCAAGGGCGCCAAGCCCGGCGACACGTTCCGCTACAAGCTCGGCTACTACTTCACCAAGGACCCCGAGCAGACCTACACCGTGGTGGAGCACTGGGACGTCTACGACCCCACCGCCGTCTCCTTCTGGTCGGGCAAGCAGAACTACGATTTCTACATGTGGATGTTCCTCCCCTGGGCAAAGGCGATCAAGGAGACGAATCCAGACGTCACGATCGTCGGCGGCTGGTGCTTCAACCTGCCCGCGAACGGCTGGAAGGCCTGGGAAATCCTCTACAAGCCGATGATTGACGAGGCGATCCCGTGGCTCGACGGCGTGTGCGAGCACCACTACGGGTCCGACACCCGCGTCAACGCCGCCACCTACGAGGTCATCGTGGGCTACGCCCTCGCCGAGCACGGCAAACGCCTCCACTGCTACAACACCGAGACGGCCGGCTGCGTGGACCCCGCCGTGCCCGGCGCCCGCCACAGCAGCGCCACGCCCTACGGCGCCTACAACTACGGCCTGCGCGACATCGTCGAGCTGGCCTATCGCTGCCCCGACAAGGCGGCGGCGAGGACCGCCCACGGCTCGCTCACCAAGGGCTGGGGCGGCGGAGGCGACGAGTTCCTCTTCAAGCTCCTCAAGGACTTCCGCGGCCGCCTCGTCCACGCCACCTGCGACGACCCCGACGTCTGGCCCATCGCCGTCCTCAACGCCGACAAGCTGGCCGTCGTCGTCTTCAACGACCACGAGGATGACCGCGCCATCCGCCTCGCAATTGACGCCCCGGCCGGCACGACGTTCGAGCCGGGGCGCAAGGTGTGGGTCACGGCCAAGCAGGAAAAGGGCGAGCTCCAGTTCCACGAGGAGGCCGTCCCAGCCAGCGGCAACCGCTTCGAGGCCGAGGTGAAGATCGTGCAGAAGACCGGTGTGAAGCTCGTCTTCCCGCTCAAAGGCACGCCGCCCGCCAAGCCCCAATGGCTTCGGAGCCAGTTCTTTGCAAAGGGTGTGCTACAGAAGGCCGAGAAGGGCAAGCCCGTGACCCTGGCAGTCAAGGTGGACGACAAGCTCCTCACTCGCATCGAAGGGGCCTGCGTGCGCGTCGTCCTCGAAGGCGTCAAGGCAGGCGAGGCCATCCTCCGCGTCAATGGCACCGCCATCCTCCTCCCTGCCCGCAACTGGATCACCGACGTCCCGCTCGCCCCCAAGCTCCTCAAGGCGGACAACTCTCTCGTCTTCGAGGCCACAGGCGACGGCTACCAGGTGGACATTGCCAGCCTGATCGTGGAGCTGCCGCGGTCGCCGTGACGTCGGCGGGGCAGCAGCAGGAGGCCCTTGACGTGAAGCGGATGCTGATCGCCGAGCTGTGTGCCGTGGCGTTCCTCGTGCTCGCCGTCGTCGGCATCGTCCTCCCGTCGTTTCTCCGCCGCACCCGCGCGAAGCAGGACCTCGGCGACGCGGCGCGCGAGCTCCAGGCCGCGCCGTCCGCGCTGATCAAGCAGCTTGGCGACCCCGCGACGCGGCTGGCCGCGGCCCGCGAGCTGGGGCGGCTGAAGGACCGCCAGGCCGCCGAGTTCATCCCCTACTGCCTCACGGACGAGGACCCCGAGGTCCGCCGAACCTGCGTCTGGGCGCTGGGCGAGATCGCCGAGCCAAAGGCCTCCCCACACATCCGCTGGCGGCTGAGCGACCGTGACCTGCGGGTCCGCGTCGCCGCCGCTGAGGCCCTCGCCAAGGTGCCCGACGCGGAGGGGATCAAGGAACTCGTCGGCCTGCTCCGCGACCCCGAGCCCGAGATGCGCGGGGCGGTGAAGCAGGCCCTCTTGAAGATCGGCGCCCCGGCGCTCGGCGACCTCGATGCCGCCGTCGAGGGGGCGGGAATGGACGTCCGCCCCGCCCTCGTCGAGCTCGTCGCCGCCATCGGCGGCCCCGACACCGTGCAGCCTTTGCTCAAGCTGTTGGCGAGCACTGACGCCGCGGCGCCGCGCGAGCGGCGCGATTCGCAAGCCAATGAGGCCGTGCGGAAGGCTGTCGTCGCGGCTCTCGGCGCCGCCGGCCCGCCCGCCGCCGAGGCCCTCGGGCAGCAGCTCACCAGCCCCCGGTGCTCGCTCGAGCAGAAGCAAGCCATCGCCGAGGCGTTCAAACTCCTCGGCACGCCCGCCATCGAGCCGGTGGCTCGACACGTCCTTGCCTGGAAAATCTTCCCGCGCCAGGAAGAGCTGAGGCTCTGGACGAGCGTGCTCGAGGCCATCGGCAAGGGCGACCCACGTGCAGTGGCGGCCCTCCAGCGCGCGAAAGAACAGCTCGATGGCCCCAGC
>VGYV01000625.1 GCA_016872855.1 Planctomycetota bacterium | reverse complement strand
CCTTCAGAGGGGACAAGACTGCCTGAAGGCAGGACTCCGAACCAGGAGAGCAGCTCGTTTGGAGTCCTGCCTTCAGGCAGTCCTTACCCCGATGAGCCGAATCGCTGAAAGCCATTTAGAGCTTGGGGGCGAGGGCGGGGGGCGGGGTGTAGCGGGCGCCGTATTCCTGAAGGCTCTTGACGCTGATGCCGCTCTGGCGGAGGGCGCCTATGCCCTGGACGACCGCCGCCGCGGCGCTCACCGTGGTGATCAGCGGAATGCCGTTGGCGATGGCGACGCTGCGGATGGTCACCTCGTCCTTACGCGGCGTCTTCCCGCTCACCGTGTTGATGACGAGCTTGATCTGCTTGTTCTTGATGAGGTCCACGACGTTGGGGCGGCCTACGGAGATGCGCTGGAGGGCCTGGACCTTGACGCCGTTGCGTGCGAGGGCGTTGGCCGTGCCCTCGGTGGCCACGATGTCGAAGCCGAGGTCCTCCAGCCGCTTGGCGAGGAAGATGATGTCGCGCTTGTCCGCGTTGCGGACGGAGATGAAGACTGTGCCGCCGAGGGGCAGGTTGTTGCCCGCGCCCTGGTGGCTCTTGGCGTAGGCCAGCCCGAAGCTGGTGTCGAGGCCCATTACCTCGCCGGTGGACTTCATCTCTGGGCCGAGCACGGCGTCCACCCCGGGGAAGCGGACGAAGGGGAAGACGGACTGCTTGACGGCGACGTGGTCCACCTCGACCTCGTTGGTGAAGCCGAGTTCCTCGAGGGAGTGGCCGAGCATGACCTTGGTGGCGATGTTAGCGAGGGGCACGCCGATGGCCTTGGAGACGATAGGCACGGTGCGGCTGGCGCGGGGGTTCACCTCGAGGACGTAGATAGTGTCCTCGCGGATGGCGAACTGGACGTTCATGAGGCCCTTCACCTTGAGTTCCGTGGCCATGAGACGGGTCTGGCGCTTGAGTTCCTCGATCTGGGGGTCGGTGAGGGTGATGGGGGGGAGCGCCATGGCGGCGTCGCCTGAGTGGACGCCGGCCTCCTCGATGTGTTCGAGGATGCCGCCGATGACGCAGCGCTCGCCATCGGCCACGGCGTCAACGTCTATCTCCAGGGCGTTCTCGAGGAACTTGTCCACGAGGATGGGATGCTCGGTGAGGGCTTCGGAGGCGATCTTGGCCTCGGCCATGTAGTGCTTGAGTTCCTCGTCGTCGTGGACGATTTGCATGGCGCGTCCGCCGAGGACGAAGGAGGGTCGGACGAGGACTGGGTAGCCGAGGTCGTTGGCGATCTTGCGGGCTTCTTCGTAGGAGAGGGCGGTGCCGTTGGGCGCCTGGTTGAGGCCGAGCTTGGAGAGGAGCGCGGAGAAGCGCTTGCGGTCCTCCGCAATGTCAATCGAGTCGGGGGAGGTGCCGAGGATGCGCACGCCGGCCTGTTCGAGGGGCACGGCCAGGTTGAGGGGCGTCTGGCCGCCGAGCTGGACGATGACGCCGAGGGGCTTCTCCTCGTCCACGATGGCCAGGATGTCCTCGCGCGTGAGCGGCTCGAAGTAGAGCTTATCGCTCGTGTCGTAGTCGGTGGACACCGTCTCGGGGTTGGAGTTGACCATGATGGCCTCGTAGCCGAGTTCCTTGACGGCGTAGGAGGCGTGGCAGCAGCAGTAGTCGAACTCGATGCCCTGGCCGATGCGGTTTGGCCCACCGCCGAGGATGAGGATTTTCTTGCGGTCGGTGACGCGGTTCTCGTTGCCCCGCTCGTAGGTGGAGTAGTAGTAGGGCCGCGCGGCGCGGAACTCGCCGGCGCAAGTGTCCACCAGCTTGTAGGCGGGGCGGACGCCTCGTGCCTTTCGGACGGCGGCGACGAGCATCTCCTCGGTGCCGGTCAGGTGGGCGAGCTGCACGTCGGAGAAGCCGCTGCGCTTGGCCTCCCAGAGGAGTTCGATGGGCATTTGCTCGAGTCCCTCTCGGCCCTTGTAGGCGGCGACCTTGGCGGCGGTTTCGCCTATCTCGCGGAGGTTTTCGAGGAACCAGCGGTCAATCTTGGTGAGCTGGGCGATGCGCTCGACGCTCCAGCCGCGCTGGAGGGCGAGCTGGACGTAGAAGTGGCGCTTGTCGTTGGGCACGATGAGCTTGTGGGCGAGTTCCTGGTCGTCCTTCGGTTCCTCAACCAGGTGGTCGCGGGCGTCGAAGCCGAGGCCGTAGCGGCCGATCTCGAGGCTGCGGATGCCCTTCTGGAATGCCTCCTTGAAGTTGCGGCCGATGGACATGGCCTCGCCGACCGACTTCATCGAGGTATTGATCGTGGGGTCGGCCTGGGGGAACTTCTTGAAGGTGAAGCGGGCGATCTTGAAGACACAGTAGTCCACCGTCGGCTCGAAGAAGGCCCGGCTGCACCCCGTCACGTCGTTCATCACCTCGTCGAGGGTGAGGCCGACGGCGAGCTTGGTGGCGACGCGCGCGATGGGGAAGCCCGTGGCCTTGCTGGCCAGGGCCGATGAGCGCGACAGGCGCGGGTTCACTTCGATGATCACGATCTCGCCCGTGTCGGGGTTGCCTGCGAACTGGATGTTGGCCCCGCCGCCCGTGATGCCGATCTTGCGGATGATCCGCTTCGAGTAGTTCACATACTGAGCGTATTCGGGCGCCGTGAGGGTCTGCGACGGCGCGACCACCATCGAGTCGCCCGTGTGAACCCCCATCGGGTCCACGTTCTCCATCGAGGTGATCATGATCACGTTGTCAGCGCAGTCGCGCATCACCTCGAACTCGATCTCCTTCCATCCGAGGACGGACTTTTCGACAAGGACCTGTCCAACGGGGCTGATGGTGAGGCCCTTGACGAGGGCGGCATCGAGTTCCTCGAAGTTGTAGACGGTCGAGCCGCCGAAGCCGCCGAGGCAGAAGGCTGGCCGCAGGATGATGGGGAAGCCGATCTCCTGGGCGATCTTCATCCCCTCCTCGACCGAGGTGGCGATGCCGCTGGCGGGCACGCCGATGCCGATCTCCTGCATCGCCTTCTTGAAAAGGTCGCGGTCCTCGGCGCGGCTGATCGCTTCGGGGCTGGCCCCCAGCACCTCGACCCCGTAGCGCTCGTACACGCCCGCGCGGGCGAGGAAGACGGCCACATTCAGCCCCGTTTGCCCGCCCAGGGTGGGCAGCACGGCGTCGGGGCGCTCCCGCGCGATGATCTTCTCCAGCACCTCGGGCGTGATAGGCTCCACGTAGGTACGGTCGGCCATCCGCGGGTCGGTCATGATCGTGGCGGGATTGGAGTTGATGAGCACGATCTCGTAGCCCTCCTCGCGGAGGGCCTTGCAGGCCTGGGAGCCCGAGTAGTCGAACTCGCAGGCCTGGCCGATGATGATCGGCCCCGAGCCGATCATCAGAATCTTGTGGATGTCGGTTCGCTTGGGCACGCTTGGCTCCCTTTCCTATCGTCCTCGTCCTCGTCCATCGTCCCTCGTCCTCGATCTTCCTCCGGCGTGGGGAGGACAGGAATCGAGGACGAGGGACGAGGACGAGGACGATTGAAGATGCGAGGCGTCTACTTCCCTCCGTCCAGGAACGCGCTGAGAATCTTGCTCGGCCGCCCGTGCTCGTCGGGCGTCGGGTGGAACTGCACGCCCGCGGCGGGCGCGGCCTTGCCACGGATGCCCTCGATGGTCTGGTCGTTGACGTTGACGTGGGTGACCTCGACGGCATCGGGCACGGCTGTCTCGTCCACCACGAAGCTGTGGTGCTGGACGGTAATGTCGCAATGCCTGTCCGCGAGGCACCGCACGGGGTAGTTCACCCCGCGATGGCCGAGTTTCATCCGCCGCACCTTGGCGCCGAGGGCGAGGGCGAGCACCTGGTGTCCGAGGCCGATGCCCAGGACGGGCGCCCTGCCCAGCAGCGCGCGAGCCGTCTCGACCGCGTAGCCGAGCACGCGCGGGTCGCCCGGGCCGCCCGCCAGCACCATGCCGCCGGGCTTGCGGGCCAGGATGTCCGCGGCCCCTGCCGTCGCGGGCACGACCTCGACCGCGCAGCCGAGCTGGGCCAACTGCGCGAGCAGGCCGCGGGTGACGCCGAGGTCCACTACCGCTACGCGATGCGTGGTCTCGCCTGGCGGTGGCACAGGCATCTTGCCTGTGCCGCATAGGCTGGAAGCCTGTGCCGCCAAGTCGGTGGCGAAGGCCGAGGGTGTGGACTTGAGTCTCTCGACCAGCGCCTTGCGGTCCGCGTCGGTGGGAGCGATCATCGCGGGCATTTCGCCGTGGTCGCGCAGGTGGACGGCCACGGCCCGCGTGTCCACCTCGCGGATGCCCACCACGCCGGCCTGCCGCAGCAGGTCCTCGAACGTGCCGGTCGCGCGGAAGTTGGAGACGATGGTGCTGTAGTCGCGTATGACGACGCCGCGTGCGTGGATGGCGGGCGATTCGGCGTCCTCGTCGTTCACGCCATAGCTGCCGATGATGGGATAGGTGAACGTGACCAGTGCGCCGCGGTAGGAGGGGTTAGTGACCACCTCCTGGTAGCCGACGACGCCGGTGTAGAGCACGAGTTCGCCGGCCGCCTCGCCCGCTGCGGCGAAGGCCAGGCCGTCGAACGCCGTGCCGTCTGCCAGGAGGAGCACTGCCTTTTCGGGTTTCATGTTCCCTCTCGTTCCGCGTGTGGCACAGCCGCCCTCGGCTGTGCGGGGCAGGTCTCAACACGCCCGAGGGCGGGCGTGCCACACGTTCGGCGGCTCAGATGTACTCAATCGTGCTCGGCGGCTTGGGGGTCAAGTCGTAGAGCACCTTGGTCACGGTCGGGATCTCCTTGAGGATGCGGTCGCGCATCCGCATGAGCTTGGCCCACGACACCTTGGTCGGCGTGGCGAGCACGGCCTTCTCGGAGTCCACGCAACGGATGGCGATGGCGTCGCCCTCGCGGCGGCGGCCGCCCTTCGTGATGCCCGTCGGCCGGTCGGCCAGCAGCACACC
>VGYV01000624.1 GCA_016872855.1 Planctomycetota bacterium | reverse complement strand
CCCAAGAAGGACGCGAAGGCGAAGGTCGAATGGCCCAAGGCCTGCCTCTCCGTCCGCGAGCACATTGACGACAAGTGAGGAGGCGAAATGAGCGACGAAGACACGAAGGCGATCCTGAACCGCCGCAAATTCCTGATCGAGTCCACACTGGCCGGAGCGGGCATTGGCGCGTTGGCTGCCGGCTGCGACAAGGAGCCGGAGCCGAAGGTGTGCCTGACACCGCCGAAGTCCCCTGAGCCGCAGCCGTGCCTGGAGCCGCCGGTCAAGCCAAAGACAGCGGTCGAGCCACGGCCGTGCCTCGAGCTGCCGCCCGAGCCGAAGCCCACGACGGCGGCCAACCCGCAACCGTGTCTCACCCCGCCGCCGCCTCCGCCGAAGCCCAAGACGGGCACGCCTCAGCCGTGCCTGTCGCCGCGGCCCTGCCTGTCCATTCGCAGGACACCGGACCCCAAGTGACGAGGGGAACGACGATGAGCGAACAAGAGAGAATCCAAGGGAGGCGGAAGGACGAGGATGCCGACGCGATCCTCAATCGCCGCCGGTTCCTCATCGAATCCACGCTGGCCGGGGCCGGCCTAGGCGCGCTCGCCGCGGGCTGCGAGAAAGAGCCGCAGCCGTGCCTGAAGGTGGCGCCGCCGAAGCCAAGCCCGTGCCTGAAGCTGCCTGCGCCAGACACGGCTACGCCGCCGGTGAAGCCGAAGACGGCCGTCGAGCCGCAGCCGTGCCTCCAGCCGCTGCCGCCGAAGCCCGCGACTTCGGTCGCGCCCCAGCCCTGTCTGGATGTGGCGCCGGTGCCGAAGCCCAAGTCCGGCACAGCGCCGCAGCCCTGTCTCTCGATGCCCGCGCCCAAGGTGTGCCTGCGGATCGCGCCGAAGCCGAAGGTCTGCCTCTCCCTCGAGGAAGTCAAGTAGTCTCTGTTGCGGGCGGCTCCCGTTCGGAGTGCGGCCTTCAGGCCGTATCTTGGACTGGCGATACGACAGCGAAGATACGGGCTGAAGCCCGCACTCCCAACCGGGCGTTCGTCGCCGCGGACCTGTCGCAACAGAGGCCCAATGGCATCCGCTGTTCTGCTCATCTCGCCCGCCCGCCCCTCGGGACACGAGGGGGACTTCGGCGACCCGCACCTCGTGGCGCTCGGGTCGTTCATTGAGGCGCGCACGGGCGCGCGTGTTGAAGTCCTCGATCTCACCTATGAGCGGCTGCTGGAACGGCCCGAGCCAAAGCGGGCGTTCCGGCCCCAGTTCGGCGTCGTCGGCATCTCCTGCTACAGCTCCTACGACTACCTGTCGGCCTTCTACCTCGGCGTGGAGCTGCGGCGGCGCAACCCCGGCGCGGTGCTGGTGGCCGGCGGCTACCACGCGAGCGCGCGGCCGGGCGACTTCCTGAACATCCCCGGCTCGGAGCTGGACGAGGCCAGCCCCTTCGACCACGTGGTCGTGGGCGAGGGGGAGCTGCCGCTCGCCCGCATCGTCGAGGCGGCGGGTCGCGGCGAGCGTCTCCCCCAGCAGGTGCTCGGCCCGGAGCCGCTGCCGAGCCTCGACGACCTGCCGCCGCTCGACTGGCCGCTCCTCGACCGCTACCTGCCCGTCGGTCGCGCCGCGGGCAATCAGCCCGGCATCCACCTCAGCCGCGGCTGCCCTTACCAGTGCAGCTTCTGCATGGAGCGCTCGAAGGGCGAGGCCGCCTGGCGCGCCTGGCCGCCCGCGCGGGCCGAGGCCGAGCTTCGCCGCCTCGACGCCTGGCTCGGCCTCCGTGGCCGCACGCTCTTCATCTCCGATGCGGTCTTCGGCCTCAACGCGGCCTGGCGCCGCGAGATGCTCGAACGCCTCGCGCGCCTCGACCTCGGGCTGCGAAAGACCTGGGCGCTCAGCCGCGTGGACCTCCTCGGGTCCGGCGACCTGGGCCGGTACCAGCGGGCGAACGTGGGCCTCGGCTTCGGACTCGAATCGGGCGACCCGCGTGTGCTCGGCCTCATCGGCAAGGCCCGCGACCCCGAAGCCTTCCTCGGCCGCTTCCGCGGCCTCGCCGCCGAGGCCGCCCGCATCGGCTTCCCTTGGGGCGCCAACCTCATCGCCGGCCACCCCGGCGAGACCGAGGAGAGCCTCCGCCGCTCCGCCGCCTTCGCCGCCGACCTCTTCCTCCGCACCCCCGGCCTCACCGGCTTCCTCTCTGTGGACCCCTTCCGCTTCTACCCGGGCTCGCTCGTGGATAAGCGGCTCGCCGACTACGCCACATCCTTCGGCACCCGCGTCCACCGCCCCCGCTGGTGGAACTACTCCGAGCAGGCGTTCACGTCCGAGTGGGTGGACCCGTCGGCGGAGCTGGACTACCGTCGCCGCGAGGCCCTCACCGCGCGGCTCTTCGGCCCGATTGCCGACGGCATCGCCGAGCGCTTCGCCTACGCGGGGCCGGCGAGCGACTACTTCCGCCGCAGCGTCGCCCACGCCCAGGCCCTCTTCGCCCCCCCGAGCCGCCTCCGCACGCTGGCGGACTATCATCTGTGGCGACGCCTCACCAGCCAGGGCCGCGCCTCCCTCGCCGCCGACCGCGAGGCCAAGGCCCTTTTCCGCCGCGCACGACGCGGCACGGTCGCCGAGTTGGCGGCGTGTGCCACTGCTGGCTCGTCCAGCAGTGGTGGTTTCTCCCCACCCGGCACGGCTGGGCAAGCCAGCCATGGCACAGCGGAATGGGCGAGCACGCGAACACGCATCGCCGCCGCCCTCATCGCCGAGCCGCGCGAACGCTATGTGCCGGCCGAACACGTACTGGAGTCGTGGCAGGACGCCGTCGTGCCCCTGACCGGCGATGGACGCTCGACCCTATCGGCGCTTCACGCCTACCTCGTCAACTACACCCTTCTGGAACTCCGCGAGGGCGACCGCCTGCTCGAAGTGGGCAGCGGCACGGGCTACGGCGCGGCCGTGGCCGCGCGCCTCGTGGGCAAGCGAGGGCGCGTCATGACCTACGAGGTCGTACCCGAGCTGGCGAGGCAGGCGGCACGGAACCTGGCGCGGCGGCGGAACGTGCGGGTCGTGTGCGGCGATGCCTTTGCGGCCAAACGCCTCCCCCGCTTCAACAAGGCCATCCTCACCTGTGCCGTGCCTCGCGTTCCGCGCCGCCTCCTCGATGCCTTGCCCGAGGGCGGTCGCCTCGTCGCCCCCGTCGGCGCTCCCGATGGCGAGCAAGTCCTCACCCTCTTCCGCCGCCGCGGCGGCACAATCTGTGCGGCCGAGCACGGCCCCGTGCGCTACGTCCCCGCCGCCAGCCGCCCTGCGGTCGCCTCCGGCGCCTCGTCGGGAAAGAAACGCCGGAGCCAGTCGAGGTAGGCCGCCTCCCACGGGCTGCCGAGGAAGAACCGCGCCCCAAGGGCCAATGCCGCATTCTCCACAGCCACGAACCCCTCGTGCCCCGCCCGGCCCGGCACGGTGGACCAGGCCCTGGCGAAAGGGGCTTCAGCCCCGTCAGGGGCGGGAGGTAGTAGCCCACGGCGTGAGCCGTGGGGATCACGGCCATCGCCAGTATCCAGCCCCGTAGGGGCGCCAGAACCCGTGCGGCGGGCCTGCGCGACAAAGCACTCGTGGCAGCCCTGGAGCACGGGGTCCCACGCAGACACGGCCAGCTCCGCATCCGCCACCCCCACGGCGATGACGGGCGGGGCGCCCTCCCGCTCGAGCAGCCTCCCGTGCCATCGCAGTGGCTGGCACAGGACCCACCGGAAGCTCCGAAGCTCGGGCAGGTTGGACGCCACCTCGCCGAGCAAGCCGGCGAACTCCTGGCGATATGCCTCCGACCGCGGAGCAACGACGCGTCGCCATGCGGCCTCATACCCATTGGCCCACTCGCTCCAGAGCGCCGTGCGGAACAGCTCGGGCAGGGCGCCCGCGGTGCCGGCCCGGATGCTCTCGGCAAGGCGGGCCCGCCCTACGTCGGCCCACTCGATGGCCCCGAGCTCCGCCGGCATGTCGCGCAGGAAGCCCTCCGCGTCGTCCCACAGCAGCGGCCAGGCGTGGAGAAGGAAGCCCTGCGGCGACGCGGCGTAGAGCGCTGCCAGCAGCGGCGCATCCAGCGTCAGCGTGCGCGGCACCCCGCCCCCGTGCAGCCCGAGCTCCCGCGCGCTCCAGCGCACGTAGGCCTCGTCGAACAGCGACGATGCGTCGCCCCCCGGCGCCGCCACGTGCGCGAGCACGTGGTACACCAGATCGTGCCAGGAACTGACTGATGGAGCGAGCCTCACCCCGGCCGCCTCCTTCCTCCAAACCCCGCCTCGGCTGGACTGTGTCCTCATTATACCCCGTGCGCCCCGTGTTGGACAGCCTCGCTAGCCGGGCGAAGTACGGGCACCAAATGGCTTTCAGCGATTCGGCTCATTGGGGCAGAGACTGCCTGAAGGCAGGACTCCAAACGAGCCGCTCTCCTGGTTCGGAGTCCTGCCTTCAGGCAGTCTTGTCCCCTGTGAAGGCGCCGCTGAATCGCTGAAGGCTGTCTGGCTCCACTGCCGGTCCCACTCCCGACTCGCCCGTGGTCTTGGAGACCAGACACCCCGCCGCCATACTTGCTCACCTCTGCCGCCGCCACTAGGTGAACAAGTATGGCGCTTTGGCGATCCGGGCGGCTCTACGCCCTTCCTTGCCATACTTGATCAATTCCTTCCCCACAGGATGTGATCAAGTATGGCGCTTTGGCCAACCGGGGGCTTCCGGGGCCGCTCGTGCCTATCTGTATCATTTCCCTCCCGCCCAGGGGTGGTACAGATAGTGAGCGGCACCCGGGCGCCCTTCATGTTGCCTCCTGGCAACATCGCGTTGCCAGGAATCAACATGCATAAGCCTATATATTCTAGTACTCTGTCAAGTCAGGACTGATGGGTAGAGTTTGTGCAGCTTCCTTCTGGCGTCCTCGATGGTGAACTGCCAGTTGATGGTGGCGGCCTTGGCGTTTCGCTT
>VGYV01000623.1 GCA_016872855.1 Planctomycetota bacterium | reverse complement strand
CTTGGGGTCCACCAGCGCGAAGCTCGCGTCGTCGTGCAGATTCAGCGCGTGGAGATTCACCGTCCCTGTCCCGTTCGGGCGGAAGGCCACCACGATATCGCGGTCAATCGCAATCGGGAACACATAGCCCTGATTGTAGTCCGTGTGCTCCCCGATGATATTCACCCGCCCCGGCGCGCGCGACCAAAGTAGCCCCTCGGCCTTCCCGAAGTGCTCCTCCCACGCCTTCAACATCTCCTCGCGACGAGCTGCGTCCAAGACCCGCCTCCAAGTCAGCTTGGGGCCAACAATGCCTGCATTATACCTTCCCGGCCAACTGAGTCAAAGCAGTAGCAGGGACGGTTGGTTCATTGGCTCCCCAGGCGCCCCATCTCTGCAAGGCTGCGGCCTTCAGACTTCGCCCACACGACTCAGCCAGTAGTCAGGCTTGCGCTTCGCGTGCATGACGGCGGCCACATAGAGACGGTCCGGCTCGATCGCGTAGACGATGGCATACGGAAAGCGGCGGAGGATGTACCTGCGGAAGCGCCCCTTGAACTTCCGCCAGAGCAGAGGCCGCTGCCCGATCTGCTTCAGCCCCTCCTCGACCGCGCGGGTGAAATCGTGACCCAGGCCAGGCCGGCAGTGCTCGTAGAAGATGGCCGCTTCGGTTGCCTCGGCCTGGGCCTCGACGTCAATGACCAGTCTCACCGGGCGAGTTCCTTGCGAATCTCGGCCAACACCTTCGCGGCGGGGCGCGCGCGCGAAGGGTCACGCTTCCAGAGCCGGTAGCGGCGTTCCGCCTCGCGAACCCAGGCCTCCTCGACCTCGGTCAGTGGCTCGTCCCGCAGCCCCCCCAGCAGGCGCTGGGCCAGCCGCTCCCTGTCCGCGGGGGGCAACCTCTCTGCTTGTCGTTCCAGTCGCTCGACGAGTGCAGACATATGCAGACCTCCTACGTGGTCTTTCACGCCCTACAGGGACATTATATCCCGCAGCCTGGGAACTTCAAGAGCCATGTCCTGGTGCAAGTAGGGATTGACAATGGCCCCGCCACCGGCTACGCTGACTGTGCTGGCCGGCGGATTCGCCTCGGGTGGGGGGTCCTCTGAAGGAGGTCAGGCAATGCGGCGACAAGGAACGTTGGCGGCGGCGTGTGCGCTGGCCCTGGCGTGCGGGACGACGCGGGCGGCAGCGCCACCGCCAGAGTGGGCGAAGAGGGACATCAAGGCGGGGGTCATCGGCACCGACACTTCCCATGCCCCGGCCTTCGTCGGCATCCTGCACCGCCATCCGGAGTGGCGGATCAAGGTCGTGGCCGCCTTCCCCAACGGCAGCCCCGACAATCCGTCGTCCTGGGGGCGCGTCAAGCAATACGCCGAAGGGCTCCAGAAGCAGCACAACGTGGAGATCTGCGAGACGGTGGACGCGCTTCTGGGCAAGGTGGACGCCGTGCTGATCGAGTGCGTGGACGGGCGTCCGCATCTCCAGTACGCGCGCGAGGTGTTCAAGGCGAAGAAGCCACTGTTCATTGACAAGCCGTTCACGGCCAGCCTGGAGGACGCCCGCGAAATCGTCCGCCTCTCGAAGGAGAGCGGCGTGCCGTTCTTCAGTTGCTCGTGCGTCCGCTTCCAGCCGGAGATCCTGAAGTTCCGCACGGAGCCGGGCGTGGGCAAGCTCACGAAGGCCCAGGGCAGCTCCCCGATGAGCATGGAGCCGCACCACCCTGACCTCTTCTGGTACGGCATCCACGGCGTCGAGGCGCTCTACACCGTGCTGGGCCGCGGCTGCGTGAGCGTGAGCCGCAAGGTCGAGACGTTCAAGTACACCGCGCCCGTGAAGCGCAAGGAGGGCGACAAGGAGGTTACAGAGCAGACCGAGAAGGAGGGCAAGTACGACATCACGACGGGCAAGTGGTCGGACGGGCGGGTTGGGGTCTTCCGCGGCGCCCTGGGCGGCGCCCCGTACATGCCCCTGGTCAAGGTGTGGGGCGCCGAGGGCGAGGCCGAGAGCAAGGGCGGCTACAACTACGAGGGCCTGGTCGAGACCATCGCCAAGTTCTTCCACACCGGCGAGGCGCCGATTGACCCGCTCGAGACGCTCGAGATCGTCGAGTTCATGATCGCCGCGCAGAAGAGCAAGGAGCGCGGCGGGGCCGAGGTGATGCTGGAGGAGTTGAGGAAGTAGGCGGGGCAAAGGACCTAAGAGTGTCTAAAAGAATGAACCGAGAGCCGCGCTGTCTCTTGAGGGAATGTTCGTAGTGCGGCCTTTAGGCCGTATCCGGGGCGTACGGGCTAAAGCCCGCACTACGAACTCGCTCATTCTTTTAGACGCTCTAAGGGACGAAAGGGACAGAAGGGACGCAAGGGAGACGGCCAAGCCGCTTCCGGCGGATGTCCCTTTGTGCCTCATCTCATGGGGCTGCGCCAATGGCCAAGTCACAGAACCCACACGAGCCCTCGCGCTACTGGCGCCCCGTGTCCGCGCTCGTGTTCGTCGTCGCCCTCGGGCTGGTTGCCGTGACGATAGACGACCCGGGGCTGGCGTGGGACGAGCCGTTCTCGGTCGCGGCGGGCGGCTCGTATGCCTCGTGGCTCGCCGAGCCGTCGTTCCGTGCCGAGAGCATTGACCGGCATTGGAGGCCGAACCACGAGCATCCGCCGCTAGCGAAGCTGCTGATGGGCATCTCGCAGGCGGTGATGCGGCGCGGCTCGCCCATCGTCGCCTCGCGGCTCGTGACGGCGCTGCTCTTCGGGCTGCTCATCGAACTGGTCTTCCAATTCGCCGGCCGCGCCTTCGGCGGCCTCGCCGGGCTGATGGCGGCGGGAAGCCTGCTGTGCATGCCACGGGTCTTCGGCCACGCGCACCTCGCGGCGCTCGACGTCCCGATGTCCCTCGCCTGGCTCGCCTCAGTCGTGGCGTTCGCGCGGGCCATCGAGAAGGGCACGCACGGGGCCTGCGCGCTCTCGGGCCTCTGCCTGGGCCTGGCGCTCCTGACCAAGATCAACGGCATCTTCCTCCCCCTCGTGCTCGCGGGCTGGGGCATCGGGTTCCACAGGAAGCGGGCGCTCAAGCCGCTCGTCTGGACGCTGCTCCTCGCCCCGGTCGTCTTCTTTCTCGGCTGGCCGTGGCTGTGGCACGACACGCTGCACAGGCTGGGCGACTACCTGTTCCCGCGGGGGCGCGTCACGCTTCCCGTAATGTACTTCGGCCAGGTCTACGGCGACAAGGCGCCGCCCTTCCACTACCCGCTCGTGATGACGCTCGTGACGATCCCCGTCGGCATCCTGTTCCTCGTCGTCCTCGGCTCCGTGCGGGCGGTGAGGGAGTTCCGCCGCCAGCCGCTTCTCGCTCTCGTGGCCATCAATGCGGCCTACATCATCGGCATCTTCATGATCCCCGGCGTGCCGAAGTACGACGGCGTTCGCCTCTTCCTGCCCGCGTTCCCCTTCCTGGCGATTCTGGCGGGGGTGGCGGGGAAGCATTGCTGGGACTGGCTCGTTGCTCGCTCGAAGAAGCGACCCTGGCGGCCGCTGTTCGTCACGGCGGCCCTCTTCGTGACGCAGGCGGGGGCGGTCTGGTGGATTCACCCGTGCGAGCTGAGCTACTACAACGCCCTGGTCGGGGGCCTGTGGGGCGCCGACAAGCTGGGGATGGAGACGACCTACTGGCACGACGTGGTGAACCGCGACCTGTTCCGCTGGCTCAACCGCCGCTGCCCCGTGCGGGCGACGATTGCGTTTTACCCGGTTGGCGAGTGGGTGATCGCGAAGGACTTCAGCTTCTACGACGCCTTCTACCTGGACGAGCCGGAGCGGAAGGGCCTGATCGCCGTCCGCCTCGAGCACGCGAGGCGGCCCGACTTCGTGGTCATCAACGCCCGCCTGGCCATGCTCCATGCGTACAGCGCGCGCGGCGACAAGTCCGCCGAGCTGGCCCTCCGCTACCTGACGCAGGGGAAGCCTGTCTACGCGGTGAGGAAGCAGGGGGTGTTGCTGGCGGGCGTGTATGCGCGGGAGTAACCGGCTATGCCCACGAACTCTTCGCGATCTGGGTGATTCTGCCCTGCACCATCGCCCTCTCTCTGGCCTTCTCCGCGCTGGTGAGCCTGGCCCAACTATCGGCCAGCCCTGGAACCACATCGGCGTATAGACCCTCGATCGTATCCATGTTGAAGCCCTGCGCGACGGTGGTCTCATAGTCAGCCCTGCGTCTTTCCCTGTGGAGTTCGGCAAGGCTGTGGCCCACCTCCCGCAAACCGGCACTTTCGGCGTGCCTGAGTCCCTCGCAGACCTGTAAGTGGATCTTCGCGCTTGCCTGTCCGAAGCTCAGCCCCCACTTGATCAGGAAGTCTCGCGCGTGAAGGAAGGCTGCGTAGTAGATCCTGCTGACCGCTGTGCGTTCCGCGGCTTCTCCCTTCTCAGATGGGAAGTTCTGAAGGAGGAACTGAGCGATGTCGTGGAAATCAGTTGGTCTCACGGGGACGTCACCGGACAACAATCAGGAACTTGTTGGCGGTCTCCGATCCCAATTCACCGCGCAAGCGTTCGTAGATCAGATTCCTTGTCTCGATCGCCTCCCTACCGCTCAACCCACAATTTAGCTCGATGTCAACAAGGCTGACACCTGAGAAATCGTCGTAGGGTGTGAGGGACACGGCCACGCGCCGGCAGCTTGGGATCTCGCTGACCACGCCAATCACTATCTCGTACGCATGCTGGAGCCCGTGGTCGGCGATATAGCGTTCCGCGGCCGAAGTGACACACATTTCAGCCAGTACATTGGTTAGGCTCATCGCTCTTTAGCAGCCTTTCAAGTGTTGATCGCCCTGAGGCCAATGCTGCGTACAAAACAGGCTCTCCGGGCTTTCTTGTGGGTGCCCACAAGGGGGGCGCCAAGCCGAGGAACCCTTCTACCTCCCTCAGCATAGGCATGGCAAGGACTTACGCCGAAATACACCTGTGCCGGCGCTGGA
>VGYV01000622.1 GCA_016872855.1 Planctomycetota bacterium | reverse complement strand
CTGGGGGCCGGCTTGGCCGCCCAGGGGTCGGCGGGCGCGGGCGCGGGGGTTGGGGCGGGCTTGGGCGCCCAGGCGGCGGGCGGCGTCTGGGGGCTTGGGGCCGGCTTGGGCGGCTCCGGGGCCTGGGGCGCGGGGTAGCCGAACTCGGAGGCGAAGGAGACGTGCTCCTTCGGCGGACCCGGCGGCGGCGCGGGCGCGGGCCTGGGGGGCTGGGGCGCGGGCGGGTGCGGCTTCTCGGGCTGCCAGGCGGCCGGCTCGACGCGCGGGGCCGGCTGGGGCGGCTGCTCCGGCTCCTCGGGCGGGGCGGAAGGCGGAAGGGGCGGGAGCGGGGGCCACTCGGGCTCCTCCACGGGCGGAGGCTGCGCGGCGCGGGGCGGGGGCTGGGCGGGACGCGAAGGCGCGGGGGGCGGCGCCGGCGCGGCGGGCTTCGATGGCTCCTGGGTGGCGGGACGCATGAGCGGGCGATCGAGGTCGCGCATGAACTCCGACATCGTGTCCGTTATCCGCGGCGCCTCGGCTGCCTCTTGGGGCGGCTCGGGCTCGAGCATGATGGCGTTCACGGTCGGCTCTTTGGGTGGCGGGGCAGGGGGCGTGGCGCGGGGCACCATGAGCACGGACGCGGCGTCGTCTTCGCCTGGCGGCGGCTTGGGCGGCGCGGCGGGCGGCTTGGGCTTGGGAACCATGATGACCGACATGGGCGACTCGTCGGCCGGGGGCGGGGGCGCCGGCTTCTTGGCAGGAGGCACCATGATGACGGACATGGGGCTGTCGTCGGCCGGCGGGACCGGGGGCCTGGGCGGAGGCATCAGGGCTCCACACCGCGGGCAGGCCTGCCGCCCCGCCGCCACCGCCGCTCCGCAGCGGCCACACACCCGAGGGGCGCTCATATCAGAACTCCTTCCGGCCACGAAGGCCCGGTTCCGTCCTGCGGACTCTCGCCGCCCGCCCGTAGCGGGCACGCTGGGGCCATACCCAACCGTCAGCCCCCATTGTAGGGGCTTCGCCCGCCGTGTCAAGAGCGTTCTCTTCTTCGAGCACGGCCCCGAACCCCGCGGCGGCGGAGGGCTCCGGGGTCCAACCCTCCCCCTGCCCCTCCCTGGAAGGGAGGGGGGTTGCGGCAGACCCCCCGACCCCTCTCCCTCGAGGGAGCCCCCGGACCCCTCTCCCTTGAGGGAGAGGGTAGGGTGAGGGTGAGAGCCGGGAAACCTGGAGAGTTTCACGAGGACCACGAGCCACACTCGTGGCCGGGGAGTCCGAAGAACCAGACGCCACGCCGCCATACTTGATCACGACCCCCGGTGATCAAGTATGGCGCTTTGGCAATCCAGTGGCTCGTCGCAAAACACCTTCGTCAACGAGTTCTCAACCCCCACCGCCAGCTCCGCGGGCAGCTCGGCCCCAAGAGTGGGGCCTGCCACGGCGATCAGCAGCATGCTGAGCGGGACGGCGATCTTGGGTCTCATCGCTTGCCTCCTGGCACTGGCAGAAAGTCGCAGGGCTCTCTCTTGCTTCGCCGCTCCGCTGGGACGCAAAGCGGCATCTGCGATGCCGCACTCCACATTGCCGCCGCGCTCGTGAGGAGGGCGACTGTGGAGTGCGGTGACGCAGTCACCGCTTTGCGTCCCCGCGAAGCGGGTTAACCCGGGGCGTTCCGTACCCCAACACCCAACACCTGACACCCAACACCCTCTTCTCACTGCCCCCGCTTGGACAGGGGCCATTCGTCGAGGAGCCATTTGGGGATTTCGGGGAACTTGGCTTTTTCGCCGTAGAGTTCGTCGCCGAGCTCCAGGGCACCGGCGTCGGGCGCTTTGCCTTGCGGCTTCTCGGCGAGGTGGGGCAACGAAATGCCGAGGTCAATCGCCGCGGCGTCGGGCTTGAGGCGGAAATCGCCCTTCGCGCGGTTGACGAACGGGTCGCCGGGGGCGATGCGGCTGCCCTCCATCCAGGCGGGGGCCTCTGTGCCCTTGCCGCCGCGGGGAATGAGGAGGTTGTTGGAGAAGCGGCATGCGCGCACGCCCCCTTCATCCTCACGCATGGCGATGTAGCCCTCGGGGTGCTCCTGGCAGCCGGGCTCCTGGCCGCCGGGGGAGTACTCGAGGATGTTGTTGGCGATGACGTTGCCGTAGCTGGCGCCGATCTGGATGGGCGCGCCGTCGCTGCCCAGGAACGTGTTGTGGGCGATGAGGTTGAAGTGGCACTTGTGAAGGGAGAGCGCGCGGTCGTGGCCGCCGAGGACGAGGTTGCCGACGATGCGGTTGCCGCCCGCCCATCGGCTGCCGCCCCAGACGTAGAAGGCCACGCTCTTGCGGTTCGTGAGCGGATAGGCGCGGCCGCGGCGGTCGAGGGCGAAGACGTTCCGCTCGGCCACGATGTTCCGCGGGCTGTCTATGCCGCTGCCCGAATAGATGTGAATCCCGCCGCCGCTTATCCGCCACCAGATGTTCCGCCGCAGCACCAGGTTCTCGGCGCCCTGCGAGATGTAGATGCCGTGGTCGCCCTGCCCCATCCCCGCGTTCGCAATCACGCAGTCCTCGATCAGGTTGAACCGGCTCTCGTTCGAGGTCAGGGCCGAGCCGACCATGTCGCGCACGACGCAGTTCCGCAGGATGTTGTAGGAGCCATAGCTGTTGTGGACGAGGCCCGAGATGTCGAGGTAGGTGCCCCCTTCGAGCTTCGGGACGTGAACGGCTCTGCCGGCGACGTGCACGCCCGTGCCGCCGCGGCGAAGGAGAAAGCCGTCCACCACGTTGAAGGCGCCGCTCAGCTCGACAAGCGTGCCGCTGTAGACGGCGTGGACCTCCTTCGGCTCAGCGCTGGCCCAGGGGCGGAAGCGGATGAAGACCCCCGTCTTCTTTTCATCGAGCGCCGTTGGGTCATCCTTCACCTCCTCGACCGCGAACATCCCCTGCTCGAAGGTGCTCTTGCCGTCGCGGCGCCAGCGGCTCCCGACGTTGGCCAACCCGTCGCCGTTCACGATGAAGCCCATCGGCGCGGCTGCCACACGGCACTCCCAGGTGTCCTGGGTGCCCGCCACCTTCTTCCACTCCGTGACGGGCGCCGAGCCGTCGAGGATTGCCTTGTGGCGGTTCTCGGCGCGATAGACGATTGGCCCCCTCTCGTTCCCGGTCGTTGCGATGTTCAGCGAGCCCTTGTAGACGCCGTCGAGGAACACCACCTCATCGCCCGGTTTGAGCTTCTCGCGTGGAATGCCTGCGATGTTGAACGGCTTCTCGCGGCTCCCGTCCCCCTGCACCGTCCCATCGGGCGCGACGTGCCATGTCGCGGCCTGGGCCGTGGCGGCGAGAACGAGTCCAAGGCAGAGTCCTGCCCGTCGGGGTTGTCTCTTACTGCTCACGTTTGGTCCTCCTCTTCGGGGGCCGCTTCCACGTCCGGGCGTCGGCCTCGAGCATGCGCAGCACTTCGGTGTAGTTCAGCTCGTGGGTGCGGGCGTACTGGAGGAACTGGCGTGGTGTGCGGACGCCGGCCGTGATGACGGCCCTGTACAGTTCGCCAGACATGCCGAACTTGCACATGTCGCGCCTGGCGTAGTAGCGCTTGAGCTTCAGGATCGCCGCCCGCACTCCAGGGGTCAGCCGCCGCCGCACCCACCGCGTCCGCGCGACGCCCGTGTGCTCGGGGTCGCTCGTCACCCATACATCAATGTGCCAGGTCCGCGGGGTGGCACAGGCGTCCCGCCTGGGGCTCCGGCAGTCGAAGCCGAGCTTCACGGCGTCGCGGAAGTAGAAGCGCAGGAGTTCCAGCTTGTGAACCCCGCGGTCCATGAGCCGCCGGGCGATGGCGAGGGCGGTCGACACCTCGGGCGCGTCGAGAACCGCTCGGCGCTCGCCGCGCGGCACGAGCACATGGACGTCAATATCGGGCTTCACGATGAGCTTGAGCGGCACGCTGCCGACGACCCACGCCCGCCCGACCTCACGCGCCAGCTTCATCACGCCCAGCCCGCGCAACAGCCCCATCGCCTCGCGGCGGAGCGCCTCCTGCGCTCCATGCCTCCTTTGACGCTCTGCACCATAAGTCCTTGTACCCACAGCTTTTCCGTCGTCTAGCCTAGCGGTGCCAGGCACATCTAGAAACTGTAAGCCACTGTCAATACGTAACTTACGCGGCAACCTGTCAAAGTTGCAGCGTGTTCATCGTAAGCGCTGTAACTACAAGCGCTTGCGACCTCGCTGGAAGAACGCTCTAGGAAGCCCGTAGAGCCACGATCAGAGGCCCCAATGACCTGGGAGACCTATGGGCCTGTCTGCCAGTGCGGCTGTCGCCGTAAGTGTAGTACAATGAAGCGCTTGTGGCGACGGGCCGTTTTCGCGAATCATGCTTCGCGCGAGGCTCCTAGAGGCTCCTAGCGATTTGTGCTACCTTTCCATAAAAACGTGCCACTCCCGTCCCCTCTCACTTCCCAGGCGCCGAGGCAAGCGGTTTCGGCTTCCACACGGCTTGCCCCGTCTTCGCGTCCACCAGGTCGTAGACGCGGACGTAGTCGGTGAGAAACTCGTCGGGGAGGGCGGCCCTTCGGACGTCGCCGGCCCAGCCGGCGAACTCCGCCTCGTCGCTCAGGAGGATGTAGAGGGGCCGTTGGCAGACCTCCACGCCGCGCGGCCGCCAAGTCTCCTTGCCATCCACGTAGAAGACGAACTCGTCGGGCGTCCAGAGCACGGCGAAGGTGTGCCAGCCCTGGCCGACGCCGGCCACGCGAGCGACCTCGCCCAGCGACTTTCCACCCTTGGGGTAAGGCCCCCAGTGCAGCGTGTGCTGGATGCGGTCATCCGTCCACGGCCGCTCCATGATGTCCACCTCGAAGCGCAGCGGGCTGCCCTCAAGGGTGGGGGCGTCTCTGGTCCCGACGTTCCAGAGCCAAAAGGCCGACCAGTGGCCCCCCTGCTTCTGAAGCTGGATGCGGGCCACGTAGAAGCCGAACGTGTGCTCGAACTTCCCTC
>VGYV01000621.1 GCA_016872855.1 Planctomycetota bacterium | reverse complement strand
CGCGACGCCGAGTGGCGCTCCCTCGCGCGCGGCATCCAGCCCCGCGACACCTACGAGTTGGCCTGCTGGGTCAAGCTCGACGCCGCCCAGGGCAGCCCCCTGCCCTCCGTCCGTCTCCTTCAGCAGGGCAGCGACGGCCAGGAGATCGCCTGGAAGGACGACAAGGGCGCCGACTACCCCGCCGCCCTCGACCTCTCCGTGCCCAGGGCCGAGGGGTGGCAGCGTCTGGCCGCGCGGTTCCTCGCCGAGCCGTTGACGCGGCAGGTGCGGGTCCTCCTTCATGCCCCGCAGGGCTTCAAGGGCCAGGTCTGGCTCGACGACGTGTCGCTCGTCCGCTTCGGCGAGCCCTCCCTCGTCCTCCTCCCGCCCAGGAGGGCCGCGAGCGAGGCCATCAAGGCCGACGAAGAGCGCCTCTTCGAGCCGCGGCGCTTCCGCCTCGCCGCCCAGACCGACAGCTCCGTCTCCTTCCGCGCCACCATCCCCGAAGCCAACCTCGAGATCACCAAGACCTTCACCCTGCCCAAGGGCGACGACCCCCTCCAGCGTCACGTCACGCTCGAAGTCCAGTTCAAGAACCTCGGCGAGAAGGAGTTCAAGCACCCCGGCTACCTCCTGCGCGGCCCGAGCGGCCTGCCCGCCGACCCGCTCCCGCCCTCCTGGAAGCACGGCGAGACCCTGCCCAACACGGCCGAGCGCCAGGGCGAAGCCGCCCACTTGAGCGCCGCCGTCGCACGCGAAGCCGCGGGCGGACAGATCAACGTCCCCGTCAAGGCCTGCTCCGATGTCCAGTCCCTCGAAACCCCCGCCGAGGGCAAGCCGGGCACCACCTGGGACGAGGTGGGCGTCGTCCTCTGGACCGCCGTCACCTCCAACTACTTCGCCTCCATCCTCGAGCCCCGGCAGGGCGACAGCCCGCGGATGAAGGTCGAGAGCGGCGGCGCCCGATGCCTCGGGGCCGACAAGGCCAACCTCGCCGGCGTCGTCCAGGTCGCCCCCTTCACCCTCGGGCCGAGCGGCAAGGGCGACGACGCCGCCGTCCACCGCTATCGCCTCTACGCCGGCCCGAAGAAGCCCGACCTGTTGGCCAGCTACGGCGCCAACTACGAGCAGCTCATCCCCAGCCGCTGGCTCGACCCCCTCACCGCCGCCTGCACCTGGGTCCTCCACGCCTCCTACTTCCTCATCCCCAACTACGGCATCGCCATCATCGTGCTTACGGCCATCGTCCGACTCGTCCTCCATCCGCTCTCGAAGAAGAGCCAGACCTCGATGCAGAAGATGCAGAAGCTCTCGCCCCAGGTGGCCGAAATCCGCGAAAAATTCAAGGGCGACAAGAAACGCCAGCAGGAAGAGATGATGAAGCTCTACAAGACCTATGGGGTGAACCCGATGGGCGGCTGCCTGCCCATCGTCCTCCAAATCCCCGTCTTCATCGGCCTCTGGCGCGCCCTTCAGGAGAGCCTCGAGTTGCGGCAGGCCCCCTTCGCCCTCTGGATTCAGGACCTCTCGCAGCCCGATTCGCTCTTCGGCGCCGTCAACGTCCTGCCCATCGCCAGTTGCGCCATGATGTTCATCCAGCAGAAGCTCACGCCCAAGGCCGGCGACCCCCAGCAGCAGCAGACCCAGAAGATCATGGGCTACGTCATGCCCGTCTTCCTTGGCTTGATCCTCTACGGCCTGCCGTCGGGCCTCGGCCTCTACTTCATCGCCAGCACCCTCGTTGGCCTGGCCGAGCAGCGGGTCATCAAGCGCCACATGGACCGCCTGGGCGAGCTCAAGCCCGTCGTCCAGAAGCCCAGCAAGCAGTCGAAGAAGGCCATCTTCTCCAAGGGCGCCAAGAAACCGAAAAGAAGGCTATTCTGACTGCCCGGGGCCGATTCCGGACGCGTGACTCGTGACGCGTGACCGGAGAAGGACCCGAGCGGTTCCCTGCTCTTGTCACGCGTCACGAGTCACGCGTCTTGCGCAGCCTCCGATGCTCGTCATGCAGTCCCTTGATGATACCATCGTCGCCCTCTCCACCCCCGCCGGCTCCTCGCCCCGCGCCATCGTCCGCCTCAGCGGCCCCGACGCCTTCGCTATCCTCGATGGCTTGCTCAGCACTTCCCAAGTGCCGTCTGAAATCGGCAATCGGCAATCGGCAATCGGCAATCGGCTTCAAGCCCTTCCCCCGTACTCGGCTACCGATGCTCACCTTCGCCTTCACCTCGGCGGCCCTGCCATTCCGGCCACGCTCTACCTGATGCGAGCCCCCCGCTCCTACACCCGCCAGCACGTCGCAGAGGTCCACACCATCGGCTCCCCTCCCCTCTTGCGAATGCTCCTCGACGCCTTCGTCGCCCGCGGCGCCCGTGTCGCCGAGCCGGGCGAGTTCACCCGCCGCGCCTTCCTCGCCGGCCGCATTGACCTCGCCCAGGCCGAGGCGGTCCTCGCGGTCATCCAGGCCGCCAGCGTCGGCGAGCACCGCGCCGCCGCCCGCGCCCTCCAGGGCCTCGCCTCCCGCCGCATCCACGAGCTCCACGACCGCCTCGTTAGCCTCCGCTCCCTCGTCGAAGCCTCCATTGACTTCGCCGAGCACGACATCGAGCTGGCCAGCCCCGCCGACGTGCTGGCCGGCATCGAGGACGCCCTGGCCATCGTCGCCGACGCCCTCCGCAACGCCGACGCAGGGGCGCTCCCGCCCGAGGGCATCCGCGTCGCCCTCTGCGGCCCGCCCAACGCCGGCAAGTCGAGCCTCTTCAACGCCCTCCTCGGCCGCCCCCGCGCCATCATCACCCCCATCCCCGGCACCACCCGCGACGCCGTGGCCGAGCCACTGATACTCGATGCCATTCTCTTCCTCCTCTACGACACTGCGGGCCTCGCAACCCCATTGCCGATTGCCGATTGCCAATTGCCGATTTCTGAAATCGGAAATCGGAAATCGGAAATCGGAAATCAAGAAGCCATTGCTGCCGAGGCCATCGCTCGCGCTTGGGGTGTGATTGCCGGCACCCACATCGCCCTCGTCGTCCTCGACGCCAGCCAGCCCCTCACCGACGCCGCCCGCCGCCTCTGGCGCGACATCCAGGCCCCCCACAAGCTCCTCCTCCTCAACAAGAGCGACCTCCCCCCCGCCATCACGATGGTGCATGGCGTTGCTGAAGCGCTGGCGATGGATCGGGAACCGGCCCCAGCCCTGAAGCCAGACACGGGTTGTTTGGCCCCCCTGCCGTCTGCCGTCTGCCGTCTGTCATCTGACGAGCACGCGTCACGCGTCACGCGTCAGTCCCTCCGCACCTCCGCCCTCACCGGCGCTGGCCTCCCCGAGCTCCGCGCCGCCCTCGTGGCTCTCGTCCGCTCGGGCCGCGTCGAGGCATCGCCCTCCGACCTCCTCCTCAACGCGCGCCACCGCGAGGCCCTGCGCAACGCCCGCGAGGCCCTCGACCGCGCGGCCCAGGCCATCGGCGAGGGGTTGGGCGAGGAATTCGTCGCCGCCGACCTCCGCACCGCCCACGACGCCCTCGGCGCCATCACCGGCCAGGTGGCCCCCGACGACCTCCTCGACCGCATCTTCGCCCAGTTCTGCATCGGCAAGTAGCCGCGCCTGGCTCACTTCCCACGAAGAAAGTGCGCGCCGCAACCCACGGCACAGCAAGCACTTCGGGCGAGTTACAATTCTTTACAATTCCGGGGGCGCTCCTCCCCTGGCGGAATTCTCGTTGTACTGGGGGGAGAGAGTGAGCGACAGAAGACTCTAGACAGTGGACGGTGGACAGGCTTCAGTCGTCCTCGTCATCGAATCTGTCACCCTCACACTCCTTTCTCAGGAGCCGGAGCCATGCGCAGAGCCACAACTCATTCGCTCGCAAAGGTCTGTCCCCGCTGCGGGGCCGAGAAGCCCGTGCCCGAGTTCTACCTCAGCCGTGCCACGGGCCGGCGTGCCAGCCACTGCCGCGCCTGCTGCCGCGAGGCCAGGCGCCGCGCCTATGCCGCCGACCCCGACAAGGCCAAAGCCGCCGTCCTCCGCTCCCGCCGCCGCGAGGACCCGGCCCAGCGGCGCCGCCGCAACCGCCGCTACGCCCGCTACGCGCGCGAGAACCGAGTCAACCAGACCATTCGCGCCCGCACCACCCGCCTGCGGCTCCTGGGCCTCCTCACCCTCGCCGACCGCTGCGAGGACTGCGGCGGACCCCCCGCACTAGTCCACCACGAAACCTACGGCGACGTCTGCGCCCTCGTCACCCTCTGCCGCGCCTGCCACATGCGCCGCCACTGGCGCCTCTGGCGAAAGCACGGCGGCGGCCCCGTCCGCTATCCGTGGGAATACGGCCAGGAGGCGTGAGCCCGGGCGGATCCTGTTGCGCTCCCACCCCCCCGTGGATACAATGGCTGTGGCCCCGCAGCAGCCTGAAGGAGGCGGAATGATGGCCGAGCCGCCCGTTGGTGAGATTGTGTCGAAGATCGTCGAGACCTTTCACCCGCGTCGGATCGTGATGTTCGGCAGCCGCGCGAGGGGCGAGGGGGGGCCGGACAGCGATCTGGACCTCTTCGTGGAGATGGAGAGCGACCAGCCGCCGAGGGACAGAGCGCGGGCCGTGGACGCCCTGTTTTTTCCGCGCCGATGGTCCATGGACCTGGTGGTCAGCACTCCGGAAGAAGTGCAGCGCTACAAGGATGTCGTGGGCACGATTCTCTACACCATCGAGCGCGAGGGGAAGGTGCTCTATGAGCGGCAATGAGTCCACTTGGCCGGCATGGGTGCGGAAGGCGGATGAGGACCTCCTAAACATCCGCAACAACCTTGCGGCGCAAGAGGTCCCGTGGTCCACCGTCTGCTTCCACAGCCGTCGGCTGAGCCAGATGAGCCAGAGGGCCGCGCGGCGGTCGAGGCCGCCCAGCAGGTCTATGCAGCCATCCTACAGCGCCTGCCGAGCACCGGCGCCCATGCGGGCGCCGAGGACGGGGAGTGAGCAACTGCGAAGTCCCCGAGCCAGTTC
>VGYV01000620.1 GCA_016872855.1 Planctomycetota bacterium | reverse complement strand
GTAAGAGTCGGCGATGGCTTTCAACTCGTCGCTGACGGCCACCTTCTTCAGTTCCTCGTAGTAGCCTGGGCAGGGGCAGTCGAGGAGCTTGAGGCGCGAGAGGTCCCACAGCGCCCTGTGCATGCGAATCGCGGTTTCCAGCCACTTCACGTCGGGCGTGTGGGCGAAGAGCGTTCGCGGCATTCGGCGCAGCGGCTCGAAGCTGCGGCCCATGTGGACGATGTTTCCATAGACGATGGCCGGGATGTCGCCCCTGCCCTGGCAGAACTGCACCATCGGCGCCAGGTTGAAGTCCATCGCGATCACGATCAGCCCGTCGGGCTTCGCCTGCTGGACCCCTTCGAGGGCCGCCTTCACGTCAGTGACCCGCTCCGCGAGAATCGTCAGGTCAACCCCGTGCTTCGCGGCGGCATCCTGCATGAGCTTGTTGAGAAGCTGCTGCGTGGTGGCCAGTTCCTCGGTGGAGGAAGGAGGCCAGACGCATCCGCCGCCCTGTGCCTTGCGGAAGTAGACCACGGCGACGCGCGGCCTAGGCGCTGCGGCCGGGGCCTCGGCACCGAGGCCCGTGCGCGCTGCCGCCCACGGCGCGGCGAGGGCCGTGGCAAAGGTCTTCAGAACGGCTCGCCTCGATGGCCGGCTGATTCGCTGCATGCGCGAAGTCTCCCGTTGGCTTGGGATGCACCCCCTCCTACTGGTGTGGAGCATAGCCCGATGAGCGGGGGGTGTCAAATGCCGGCGGGTGCGGGACCTGTGGGGCATGCGGGCCCCAGGAGTCCCACTCGTCCCACGGCCTCATCCGCAAGCAGGCACGCAAGAAGCGCGCCCTCGGCTTGCCTGTGAGTGGGTCAACTGATAAACTCGGCGGGCGAAGAGTCTCAACCGCGGATTACGCGGACGGCCGCGGTTGCAGTCCCCTGGGCTTGTTCCGTCTATCGCGAAAGGAGTTGGCCAGTGAAGCCTGCACAGCTCTCTCGCCGGCGGTTGCTCACGGCCTCGGCTGCGGCTTTGGCAGGTCCGTGGTTTGTTCGGTCATCTGCCTTCGGGGCCAATGACCGCATCGGGATGGGGTTCATCGGGCTGGGCGGACGCGGCTCCGGCATCCTGCGCTCGTTCGTGCGGCAGGGGGTCTCCGAGGCCATCGCGGTGTGCGACCCGTGGCGCGACCGGGCCGAACGCATAAGCCAGTCCCTGCCAAACAAGCCTTACCCGACAACCGACTTCCGTGATGTAGTCACCCGCGAGGACATTGACGCCGTGACCATCGCCAGCCCCGACCACTGGCACGTGCTGCAAACCCTCGCGGCGTTCAAGAATGGCAAGGACGTTTACTGCGAGAAGCCGCTCTCGGTGACCATTGCGGAGGGGCGGGCGCTGGCCGACGCGGCTCGCCGCTACGCCCGCGTGTTCCAGCACGGCACGCACCAGCGCTCCTACCACGGCTTCCGCCACGTGTGCGAAGTCGCCCTCAACGGCTACATCGGCAAGGTGCACACCATCCGCGTCTGCGAGCGCGGCGGGCACCAGAGCGGGAACCGCGCGCCCGTGCCCGTGCCGCCGCAGCTCGACCACGAGATGTGGATTGGCCCCGCCCCCTGGTCGCCCTTCATGGGGCAGAGCGTGGGAGGCGGCGGCTGGCAGTTCCGCTCCGACTACACGGCGGGTTGGATTTCCGGCTGCGGAGTCCACCCCCTCGACATCGCGCAGTGGGGCAACGGCACCGACCGCACAGGCCCCCTCGAAATCGAGGGCACGGGCACCTTCCCCACCGACGGCTACAACGACACGGCGATAGACTGGAACGTTGAGTTCCGCTACGCCAACGGCGTGAAGCTCATCTTCACGAGCACGCACCGGGACGTGAACTCGCCCGAGGTGGGCGCCCGCTTCGAGGGCACGGAGGGCTGGGCGATGGCCCAGGGCAACGCCGCCTCCTACCTCGGCCAGCCCGAATCGCTGCTCAAGGTCCAGTTCAAGCCCAACGACATCCGCCTCACCGAATCCCGCGACCACTCGGGCAACTTCCTCGACTGCGTTCGCACCCGCCGCGAGACGGTTGCCCCTGCCGAGGTCGCCCATCGCTCGACCAGCCTGTGCCTCCTGGCCGACATTGCCCTGCGCCTCAAGCGCCCGCTCAAGTGGGACCCCGCCGCCGAGCGCTTCGTCGGCGACCCCGAGGCGGACCGCTACCTCACCCGCGCCATGCGCGAGCCGTGGACGCTGTGAGGCGGACCAGCCCCTTCCGCATGAGGTCGCGCCCGAAGCGGCCGAGCGCCTTGACAGTCGTGGGCGATGCGATACAACCATGTAGGGGGCGAGGCCAGAGGGTGTCCGAGAGGCGCTGGCGCAAAGGAGGCGGGGCATGGCTACCTTCGCTTACGAGGCGCTCGACAGCCGGGGCCGGGTCGTCCGCGGCAAGGTGGAGGCGGCCTCCAGCGCGGAAGCCGCCGCAGCGGTCCGCCGCAAGAGCTACTCCCCGACAAGTGTGAAGGAACGACACGCGGGCGGCCCGCGCGCGGCTGCCCAAGGCGCGCGCAAGCGCAAGAAGACCATCGCCTTCGGCAGGGTGCGGACCAAGCACCTGGCCACCTTCACACGCCAGCTCTCGGCCCTCGTGGAAGCTGGCCTGCCGCTCGCCCGAAGCCTGAAGATCCTGGAGGAACAGCAGCAGCCGGGGCTGCTGAGGAACCAGCTCGGCGACGTGGCCGACGACGTGGAGGGCGGCTCCTCGCTCTCCCAGGCCCTGGCCCGGCACCCGAGGACCTTCGACCGGCTCTACGTCAACATGGTGCGCGCGGGCGAGGCCGGCGGCGCGCTCGACGACATCCTCGAGCGTCTCGCCGGGTTCATGGAGAAGTCGCAACGCCTCCGCAAACAGGTGCTCTCGGCCCTCATCTACCCGGCAGCCGTCCTCATCGCCGCGGCCGGAGTCCTCGCGGCCATGGTCGTCCTCGTCGTGCCGAAGTTCCAGGAGATGTTCGCAGACATGCGCTTGGCGTTGCCCCAGATGACCCAGTCGCTTGTGAACCTCAGCGACTGGCTGGAGAGCTGGTGGTTCCTCATCCCGCTGGCACCCCTCGGCCTCTATCTGGCGCTGAGGGTGGTGGGGGCCAACAGGACGGGGCGGTACATTCTCGACACGGTCAAGCTCAAGCTGCCGCTGTTCGGGACCATCGTCGGCAAGAGCGCGGTCTCGCGATTCGCGCGGACGCTGGGCACGCTGATCGCGTCGGGCGTGCCCATCCTCGAGGCCCTGAGCATCGTGCGCGAGGCCACGGGCAACGCCGTCTTCGAGCACGCCATCGGCCGCGTCCACGACAGCATCCGCGAGGGCGACTGCCTGGCCGGCCCGCTGGGCCGGACGCGAGTGGTGGACCCGATGGTGGTGAGCATGGTGGACGTTGGCGAGGAGACGGGCTGGCTCGACAAGATGCTCATCAAGGTGGCGGACATCTACGACGAGGACGTGGACGCGCTGGTGCGTGGCCTGCTGAGCCTCATCGAGCCCTTCCTGGTCATCACCCTGGGCGTGTGCGTGGGCTTCATCGTCGTCGCCCTCTTCCTGCCGATGGTCTCCATCATGACCGTGATAGGGGGCCCGTGATGAGAACGGTGGCAGGTCCTGGATTGGGAGTTCGGGCCTCGATGGGAGTGAGGCGACGAGAGTTCCTGGCGGCGGGCGCCGCGATGGCGGCGATGCCGCTGCGGGCGTGGAGCGAAGCGATGGAGAAGGCGAACGAGGTGCCGTGGCTCGCGGAGGTGCAGACTCCGCCGGCCAAGCTGCCGGCCGACGCGCCGAAGCTGGCGCCGCTGCTCGCCGACGAGGCGGGGCGGCGGATCGAGTCGCTCGACGGCTAGAAGGCGCGGCGAGCGGAATTGCTGAAGGCCTGGACCGCCTTCCTCGGCACGCTGAAGGCTGAACGCCCCCGCCCGAAGCTCGAGGTGGCCGAAGAGGACCGGCCCGAAGGGTGCATCCGCCAACTGGTCCGCTACGAGGCCGAGCCCGGCATCCCCGTCGAAGGCTATTTGCTCAAGCCTGCGAAGGGGGACGGCCCGCGGCCGGGCGTGGTGGCGCTCCACTCGACGACGAAGAACACAATCCGCCAACCCGCGGGGCTGGCCGGCGAGCCCGAGAAGGCGTTCGGCCTCAAGCTCGCCCAGCGCGGCTGCGTGGCCTTCTGCCCAACTTGCTTTCTGTGGGTGGGGGAGGGGAGCTATGAGGCCCACGTGGCCGCCTTCCAGAAGCGCCACCCGGGCGCCAAGGGCATGGCGAAGATGCTCTGGGACGCCGTCCGCGCGCTCGACGTATTGGAGTCGCTGCCCGAGGTTGACGCTCGGCGGCTGGGCGCGGTGGGCCACTCGCTCGGGGGCAAGGAGGCCCTTTACCTCGCGGCCTTCGACGAGCGGGTGCGGGCCACCGTGTCGAGCGAGGGCGGCATAGGCATCGCGTTCTCGAACTGGGATGCCCCCTGGTATCTGGGCAAGGAGGTGCACGACAAGGCGTTCGCCCGCAGCCACCACGAGCTGTTGGGCCTGGTGGCCCCGCGGGCGTTCCTGCTCCTGGGCGGGGATTCGGCGGACGGCGCGCGGAGCTGGCCCTACATCGAGGCGGCGCTGCCCGTCTACCGCCTCTACGGCGGCATGGCGCGGGTGGGCCTGCTCAACCACGGCAAGGGCCACAGCGTGCCGCCCGAGGCCGAGGAGCGCCTCTACCAGTGGCTCGCCGCGTATCTGTAGTCTAGGGAAAGACGGCCTCCTGCAGAACCGCGTCTGGCGGTGATGCAGGCTGGGACCTCTCAAGAGGGTGGGGCATGTCAGGAGGACCCCGCCGCAAGCTCCTGGGGAGATGGCTCTGGTCAATCGCTCTAAATAACTCGCCACGATTTCGACTCGATATTCGCAAATCGTGAGCTGGCAATGTGTTGTGGAGCCGTGTAGAATTAGCCCCCACTGGGTGTATGTTGGTTTCCGACCACCAGTGGGGGCCATGAG
>VGYV01000619.1 GCA_016872855.1 Planctomycetota bacterium | reverse complement strand
CTACGAAATCGTCCCCGAGGGCACGCCGTTCCAATGGGGCTTCAGTTGGAACATCGTCGTCGCCGCGCTCTTCGTCGGCTTCGTCATGATGCCAGGCTCCATCTACCTCGGCCTCATCACCGGGCAGACCTATGGTGGCGCAGCCGACTGGGTGACGATCATCCTCTTCATCGAGATTGCCAAGCGCAGTTTCGTGAAGCTCCGCGCCCAGGAAATCATCATCATGTACTGGATCGCCGCAGGGCTGGCCGTCATGGGGCCGCTCCAGGGCCTCATCTGGCACCAGTACCTCGTCCAGTGCCCCATGGCCGACGGCATTCATCAGGACTTCCCCTGGTGGGTCGTCCCCCCGCGGGAGAGCGTGGCCCTCACCGAGCGCACGTTCCTCCACGGCGCCTGGATGGCACCGCTGCTTCTGGCGCTCGTGACCTATCTCATCTACAACGTGAACCGCCTGTGCCTCGGCTACGTGCTCTTCCGCCTCACGAGCGACATGGAGCGGCTCCCCTTCCCCCTGGCACCCGTCCACGCCGGCGCCGCCACCGCCCTGGCCGAAACCTCCTCCAAACGCGAGGGCTGGCGCTGGCGCGTCTTCTCCATCGGCAGCATCATCGGCGTCCTCTTTGGCCTCGTCTACATCGGCGTGCCAGTCCTCTCCAGCATGTTCTTCACCAAGACGGTGCAGATCATCCCCATCCCGTGGCTCGACCTGACGCCCTACACGGGCAGCATCCTGCCGGCGACGCCCGTGGCGATCAGCATGGACCTGGCGGCGGTGGTCGTCGGCTTCGTCCTCCCCTTCTGGCTCGTTGTCGGCGCCTTCATCAGCGCGCTCCTCATGACCTTCATCATCACCCCGCTCCTCTACAAGTACGGCGTGCTCTACAACTGGAACGAGGGCATGTCCTACGTGCCCACGCAGATCAGCAACTCGTTCGACTTCGGGATCAGCTTCTTCATCGGCACGGCACTGGTCATCTTCTTCGTCGGCGTGGGCGCCACGCTCCGCTCCCTCCTGCGCCAGCGCCGCGAGCGCGCGGCCCGCATCGCGCGCGGCGAGGCAGCCGAGGCGCCGCTCCCCGAGGGGCGCGGCGACATCGCGCTCTGGAAGCCCCTCGCCGTCTGGGCCTCCACCCAGGTCGTCTTCGTCTGCCTCTGCAAGCTCCTCGTCCCACAGTTCCCCTGGTGGATTCCCGCCATCTTCGGCTTCGTCCTCTCCCCGATACAGTCCTACATCAACGCCCGAATGGTCGGCATCACCGGCGGCAGCGGCAGCGTCTCGTTCCCCTACCTCCGCGAGGCATCCTTCTACGGCGCACAACTCCTCACCGGAAAGGCCCTCGGCGTCCCCATCTGGTTCGCGCCCATGCCCCTCCAGGACTACGGCGAGGCCGCCGGCATGTTCAAGCAGCTCGAACTCACCCGCACCAAGTTTGGCTCCGTCGTCTACTCGCTCATGCTCACCTTCGTCGTCCTCTGGGTGTGCAGCTTCATCTACTGGTCCTGGATATGGAAGCTCGAGGTCATCCCCTCCTCCACCTACCCCTACGTCCAGAAGATGTGGCCCCTCAACGCCACGATCAGTTGCATGTGGATGCGCACCACGCTCCCCGGCGGCGAGGGGCTGGCCAACCTCCAGAAGATTCTCCACGTCGAGTACATCGGCGTCGGCTTCGCCGTCGGCAGCGCCCTCTACGCCCTCTTCAGCCTCTTCGGCCTCCCGACCGTCCTCTTCTACGGCATGCTCACCGGCATCGGCCAGAACGCCTTCATGGCCTTCCCCCAGTTCCTCGGCGCGATGCTCGGCCGCTACTACTTCGGCAAGCGCCTCGGCAACCTCAAGTGGCGGGCCTACGCCCCCATCCTCATGGCCGGCTACGGCTGCGGCGTCGGCCTCATCGGCATCACCACCGTCGCCCTCAAGTTGATCTCTTCCGCCGTGAAGCAGACCATCTTCTGAGCCGCGTCTGGCCCCGCTTCTGCGGACATCGCGGATGCCGCACAGGTGTGGCACGGTTGGCTTGCCCAGCCGTGTCTTGCGCTCCGCCGGCGCGGGGACACGGCTGGTCAAGCCAGTTGTGCCACACCCGGGGTAACTTGGGGGGCCTCTGGAATCGGGGTCGGACTCCGCCGCGCTTGACGCGCGCGCCCTCCTCGGCTACAATCCAGAGGTCGCGTCCGTAGCTACCAAGCGGAGTCAACCCATATGCGCCTCCTCGCGGCCATCGCCATCGCGGCCTCAGCGGCCATCTCCTTTGCAGGGGAGCCCTCAGCCGCCGAGCTTGTCGCCCGGCTGAAGGCCCTCGACGCCTGCTACGACGACTGGCCGCCCATCGTCGAGGCGGGCAAGGCCGCCGTCCCAGAGCTGAAGAAGCTCCTCGCCGACCCCAACGAGGCGGCGCGGGCGGCGGCTGCCGCTCTGCTCTACAGGCTCGGAGAGGCCAGCGCTCTCGACGCGCTCGACGCCCTGCTGGAGGCGAAGGATGCTGCCGCCCGAAAGGAGGCAGCCGAGGCCCTTGCGGCCTTCACCGGCGGCCCTGCCGGCGATGGCACAACTCTCGCCGCCTGGCGCGCGTGGTGGAAGCGGAACCGCGAGAAGGCCCTCGCCGCCGACCCCCTCCAATCGCTCTGCGGCAGGATCAGCGGGATAGACCCCCACACCGGCCTTGCCGCTATCAGCCTGTCCAGCCGCCACGGCGCGCGGCGCGGCATGCGCATCAACGTCCGAAGAGCCGACGAGTTCGTCTGCCTCCTCGACATAGTCTTCGCGGGACCCAAGGGCTCAGTCGGCCGACTCGTCCCCCTCAGCGACCGCACGCCGCCCCGCAGCGGCGACGCCTGCTTCTGGAACAAGCCCCAGGGGAAGTAGCGTGCCTCGCACCAACCGCGGCCACCTGCCCATCCTCAAAGTCACTGGCGACAACCTCCCCCAGGCCTGGGAGCGCGCCATGCTCGCCCTCTGGGACCAGGGGGTGGACATCCGCACCGAGTACGACCGCCGCGACAAGGCGGGCCGCTACCTCGATCCCCCCAGCCGCGACTGCACGATGATCGTCGAAGTCCTCGACCCCTTCGCCGAGCCACGCATCCACAAGAACTTCCCAGGCGGCCCCGCCGAGCTCGAAGTCTACCGCCAGGAGGTCGTGGACGGCATTCACGACCACTGGGTGGACCCCGCCGACCCCGACAAGTGGACCTACACCTATCACGAACGCCTCTCCGCCTACGCCCCCACGACCAGCCTCGACGACCCGAAGGCCAAGCGCCTCCCCGCCGTCAACCAGCTCGAATACGTCGTCAACAAGGCTGTCGCGGCCACTCACAGCCGCCGAATCCAGGCCACCACCTGGATGCCCACCGCCGACCCCCAGACCGCCGACCCCCCGTGCCTCCAACGCCTCTGGTTCCGCCTTCTCCCCGACGACGAGGGCAAGCTGCTCCTCAACCTCAACACCCATTGGCGGAGCCGCGACGCCTACAAGGCCTGGTTCATGAACGCCTTCGCCCTCACCGACCTCCAGCGCCGCATCGCCGGCGAAATCGCCGCCCGGCTCGGCCAGCCCGTCGGCATCGGCTCCTACACCGACATCTCCGACTCCTTCCACCTCTACGGCAGCTACTTCGCCGACTTCGAGCCCGAGCTGGCCAAGATGCGTTCCGACCCCGACTACACCAAGCGCGCCTGGCCCAGCGGCCATCCGGCTGTGACGATGATGTTCGAGGAAACGCGCTCCAAGCTGAAGGCCGATCCCGATTTCATGAAGTCCAAATGAGAACATGACGCGTGACCCGTGACGCGTGATAGGATGAAGAGCGGCCAGAATGCTCCCTTCTTGTCACGCGTCACGCGTCACGCGTCACGGGTCATGGACATGACCATCCGCAGGCGGACCCGCACCATCCACAAAGGCGCCGTCCCGATCGGCTCAGGCTACCCGATCTCCGTCCAGTCCATGACCACTACCCCGACGGCCGACGTGGCGGCCACCGTCGCCCAGACCCACGAGTTGGAGGCCCTCGGCTGCGAGATCATCCGCGTCGCCGTGCCTGATAGGGCGGCGGCGGAGGCCATTGCGGCCATCCGCCGCGAGATACGCATCCCCCTCGTCGCCGACATCCATTTCAGCCACCGCCTCGCCCTCGCCGCCATCGAGGCGGGAGCCGACGCCATCCGCATCAACCCCGGCAACCTCAAGAAGCCCGAACACGTCCGCGAAGTCGTCCTCGCCGCCCTCGACCGCGGCATCCCCATCCGCATCGGCGTCAACTCCGGCTCCATCCGCCCCCGCAACGGCCTCCAGGTCGCCTCGGTCGTAGGGACACGCGGCTCGCGTGTCCCTGGGGGTCCGGTTCCAACAGACGAGCCGTCTGTCGCTACGACCCAAGGGACAGACGAGCCGTCTGTCGCTACGACCCAAGAGGAGGCGGACCTGGCCGCCCTCATGGTCGAGCGGACAATGGAGTACGTCCACCAATTCGAGGACTGGGGCTTCCGCGACATCATCCTCTCCCTCAAGGCATCTGACGTGCTGTCAACGGTCGAGGCCTATCGCGCCGTGGCGGCCCGCTGCGACTACCCGCTCCACCTCGGCGTCACCGCGGCCGGGCCGCCAGGCATCGGCACCATCAAGTCGGCCATCGCCCTCGGCATCTTACTCAACGAGGGCATCGGCGACACCGTTCGCGTCTCCCTCACCGGCCCGCCGCACAAGGAGGTCGAAGTCGCCTACGACATCCTGGCCTCCCTCGGCCTCCGCGAGCGGCGGCACCCCGAAATCATCTCGTGCCCGACCTGTGGCCGCTGCGAGATTGACCTGTTGGCTCTTGTGGAGCAAGTCGAAGAGGCCCTCCGCGGCGCGCCCCCGAGCCTCACGGTCGCCGTCATGGGCTGCGTCGTCAACGGCCCCGGCGAGGCGGCGGACGCCGACATCGGCGTGGCCGGCGGCAAAGGCGTCGGCTACCTCTTCCGCAAGGGCAAGCTCCTCCGCGAA
>VGYV01000618.1 GCA_016872855.1 Planctomycetota bacterium | reverse complement strand
CCCACTGCCAGATCCTGCCCCGTTCCAGGACAGCCACGACCTCTTCCCATCGCGCCGCGACTTGTGGCCCGTAGCTCCGCTTGTACACTAGGCCGGACGGCCCGACTTCGAGCGCATCCCGCCTATGCCTCCATACGACGTACTCCACAGCCAGGCAGGGCACGAGGAGCAGTAGTAGCCCAAGCGCCGGCCAGCCGCCGTGGAGGATGAACAGCCCGATCGAGAAGGCGCAGTTCAGTGCGTAGACGGCGATCCGGAGCGTAGAGAAGCGCCTCCGAGATCGCGAGACCCGGAAGGCGATGCCGTCGTCGCGCGGTTGGAGGTCGTCGGTTGCCACTGCCCGGCACCCCACTAACTGTCTGGCAGCTCACCATTGCCCCAATGCTACCGCGCCGGTTCTGGCATGTCAAGAGACGGGTCAGCTTGGGGGAGCCGGGCCGGCCGGGCTTGGCGCAGGGTCTGCCGTCCGATCCGCAGATGCCCCTCTTCCCTTGCGCACGGAGGGGCGCCTGGGACGCCTGGGGAGCGTGTCGCGGCGCAGGCGAGCCGCCGGCCCCATACTATGCCAACTCCTGTGGCGCACGTTGGCATAGTATGGTGGCATAGTATGGGGCGGGGCGGCGGAGGGCCGCCCGCGGGCGCGTGCGTGGCGCAGTTTTTTTTCGCCCGCCATCTTGAATCTGCCAGGGGCATTTGTTAGACTACGGTGCGAAAGCACTCCCCGATGGCCCCGTGTCCGGACCCGCGCGCGCGCATGCGAGGTCCGGAAGCACATCCTATATGTCGGGCCTGCCGGGGCAATTGCCCCCAAGCCCTAGTGACCCTTCGGAGGCACGCTGATGCAAAGGTCCTGGATCGCTCTCGGCGTGGTCATGGCCCTCATCGTTGTGGCCATCGTGCTGCTGCTGCCGAAGCCGAAGCCGTCGGCGACGCCGGCTCCCGAGTCCTTGCCCAAAGTGGCCACCGAGACGCCCAAGGAGCCGCAGAAGGAGCCCGAAGCAAAGGGGAAAGAGACGGGGCCCGCCGAGCCGCCGAAGAAGGTGGAGCCGGTGGACTCCGACGCGGTGCTGGCCGCGGCCGACGAGAAGCTGGCCGCGGGCAAGAAGGCGGATGCCTACAGGCTCCTCTCGGAGGCGTTGCTGCGCGACCCGAAGGCGAAGCGGGGCGACGAGCTTCGCGCGCGCCTGGCCAAGCTGAGCGAGGAGGTGTTTTTCTCCGACCGCGTGGTCGAGCCGTTCGGCGTGCTCTACAAGGTGGTTGCGGGCGACTCGTTGGGCAAGCTGGCCAAGGGGCACAAGACGACGGTCGAGCTGCTGCGCCGCATCAACGGGATCAAGGGCGACATGCTGCGGATCGGCCAGAACCTCAAGGTCGTGCCCGGCGGCTTCGACGTGGTGGTGGACAAGAGCGAGTTTCATCTGACGGTGACGAAGGATGGGCTGTGGGTGCGGGAGTTCAGGATCGGGCTGGGCAAGAACGGCACAACCCCCGTCGGCGGGTTCGTCGCCGGCGAAAAGCTGCGCGAGCCCGTCTACACCGCGGTGTTCCCCCCCGTGCCCTTCGGCGACAAGAAGAACAACCCCCTCGGCACCCGCTGGATCACAGTCACCACCGACTACGGCATCCACGGCACCTGGGAGCCTCAGAGCGTCGGCAAGGAGGAGTCCAAGGGCTGCGTCCGCATGGCCAACGAGGACGTGGAGTGGCTCTTCGACCTCATCGTGCCGGGCGTGAGCAAGATCACCATCAAGCCCTGAGCGGGTGCCTCAGTCCTCGCCCAGGGTCCACACCTGGGCCGCGAGCCGCCGCTCCTCCAACACCCCTTTGGCCGTGATGGCTGAGCGCCAGGGCTCCTCGCAGCGGATGAAGTGGTACGAAGCCCTTGCCGCGCGGCGGCGCTGCCACAAGGCGAGGGAGCGGTGGGCATCGCCCCAGGCGGTGAACTCCTCAAGGGCAAACCACGGCCCGCCGTCCAACGAGTCCGCTCTCACCTCGGCCACCCTCCCGCGGCGCAGTGCCAGGTCCCCGAAGCGCGCGCCGAGCGCCTCTGGCGGCGCACCCTCGCGCCACGGCCACCACGCGGCGAAGCAGCGGCGCGTCCGCTGCGTCAAGGCGCACTCGGCCGTCCAGCGTCCCGCGGCGTCGCGCTCGATCACCGCCTCGCCCCCGCCTGCGTCCTCGCCGCTGCGGTAGAACGGCACCACCGCCTCCGCTGCCCCGAAGTCCAGCCGCACGCGGGCGCGCCCGACGGCCTCGACGCACACCACCTCCGTCCGCCGCTCGCCCGTCTGGCCCTTGGCGCGCTCGAACACGCATGCCGCCTCGACGCACCCCCGCCCCTCAGGCAGCATCACGGCCCAGGCCACCGCGGCCAGCGCGACCGACGTGCCGGCGGCCAGCGCCGCCTTCGCCGCGCGGCCCCTGCCGCGCCACGCCAGCCGCGCCACCAACGCCCCAGCAACGAGTAGCGCCACCCCGCCCCCCACGAGGCGCCAACGCACCGCCGCGTCCCAACGCGCCCCGCGAAACGCCGCGTAGAGCCCGGCATCGGTCCACTCATCGCGTGAAGCCCCGTCCGCCCTCAGCAGGCCAGCGAATGCCTTGGCGGCCAGCTTCGGGCGGACGCCCGCGCACACCGTGCCCAGGCCGACGCGCCACATGCGGCCACCGCCCAACTCACGGGTGGTCCGCCGCGCCGGCGCGGCCAACCACTCTTCGGCGCTCGCGCGGCCCGCACAGCCCCCAAGCTCCGCCAGAAGCGAGTCCGACCGCACGGGCGCCTTCTCCTCCAGCGCGAAGCCCGCCACCCCGCCCCCGCGCACCCAGTCGGCTATGGCCGGGCGCCCCGCGGCCGGCACCTCCCCACCGTCGCCCGCGAAGGCCAACCCGTCCAACGCCGCATACCCTGCCGCCAGCGGTGGCAACTCATCGGCCGCGGCCGCCGCGGCACAGCTCCCGAACAGCTCCTCCGCGACTGCCCTGGGCGCGGCGACGGCCACAACGAGCGGCCTCCCCTCGGCCCCACGGCGGAGGCCGAGCGCTACGTCGGACTCGTGAAGCACTCGCCCGCCGGCCGAGCGCACCACCACCCGCGCCCGCGCCCCCTCGGCCCGCGCCGCCACGAAGGCGTCCGCCAGCCCCGTCGCCTGCGCCCCCACCCGCGCCGCCTGGCGATACGTCACCCCCTCCACCGTCAGCTCCAGCGCCCCATCGAATGCCGCCCCGCCGTTCGCCACCGTCGCGCGCAGCCACACCGGCGCCCCGGGCCGGAACAGCCCCTCGAACCCCGGCCGCACCGACACCGCCACGTCGCCGCCGCGGCACACCAGCGCCCCAACGGCCCACGCCCACGCTCCAACAAGAGCGCGCATCGAGACACCCCGCCAGAGCCCAAGAGCCAGTTGACAACACCGCCGATTTCTGGTAATTATATACTCTTGGCCAAGCGCGTCCAGCACGCATGGGCGATTAGCTCAGTTGGCTAGAGCGCATCCCTTACAAGGATGAAGTCGGCGGTTCGAGCCCGTCATCGCCCACCAGATGGCGGCGGCGAGCGCGCCGAGCGGCTCATTGACAACGCGGGGGCGTAGCTCAATTGGTTAGAGTACCAGATTGTCGATCTGGTGGTTGCGGGTTCGAGCCCCGTCGCCCTCGCCATTCCCCCATTTACTATCGCCCCCCACTGCTTGTGCCCATCCCGCGACCGTGGGCACAAGATGTTGTGGGGTAGCGCCGGCTTCGGCTTCCGATCCCGCCTTCCGCCCGATAGATTCCGCCGCCGCACACGCGAGATTGTAGACGACCCGCGCCCGGCCGCGCCCCAAGTCGAGCCGAACTTCCCGCACGACCGCACCCAACACCGCCCCCACGTCCAGGAACGCCCCGTTGCCCTCGGCGGCGTCCAGGTAGGCCCGCAAGTCGCGCCACATGCCCACGTCTTGACTCGCCTGCCGGATGTTCGCGCGCTCGCCGTCGCATTCCGCCAGGGCGTCGTTCGCGCCTTGCTTCGCCTCTGCGATTTCCCGTAGCTTGCCCGCCACGCTCTCAGCGCCCATCGTGCCCGCGGCTACCGCGTCCACAAGCCGCCCCTCTTGCGTTGCCAGGCCCGCCAGCTTCGCCCTCAGGCCCGCCACGCGGCTGTCAAGCTCCCGCTCCCGCCGCCCGACCTCCTGCCGCGCCGCGTCCAGGGTGCCCGCGAAGAACTCAGGGCTTCCAACCGTCGCCCGCACGGCCCGCAGCAACTCGCGGTCAAACTCCCGCGCGTTGATCCGCTGCCCCGTCACGGGGTCTTGGTAGTAGAAGGTCACGACCCCCGTGCTGCCCTTCGCCCAGTACCTCTTGAACGGCTCGCCGCTCGCGTCGCGCACCACGCCCACGAGGGCGGGAGCGTCCGCGCCTTCTATGCCCGCCGTCCGGGGCTTGCGGCTCTGCCCCCGCTGCCCCGTGGCAAGGCGCGCTTGCACGGCTTCCCAAAGCTCGCCGCCCACGATGGCCCTGTGCCGGCCCTCATAGCTCTCGCCGTTCCACAACACCCGCCCGATGTAGACGGGGTTCCGCAACATCGCCACGACTACGCGCCCGCTCCATTGCTCCCCATGCGGCCCGCCGACCCCATCCGCATTCAGGCTGTCCGCGATCAACTGCGGACCGTCGCCGTCCAGGAACCGCTTGAACACTTCAGCAACCCGCCCGGCGTCGGCATTCGGCCTCAGCGTCAACGGCGCGCCTTCTTCGCCGCTCGTGGGCACCCTGTCATACCCGTAGGGTTGCCAGCGGGCCGGCCAGTACCCCGCCGCCGCGCGCGACCCAAGGCCCTGCCGCGTCCGCGCCCGTATCTGCTCCCGCTCGAACTCCGCGAAGCCGGCCAGGATGTTCAGCATGAGCCGGCCTTGTGGCGTTGACGAGTCAAAGCTCTCTGTCACGCTCACCAGATCGCACCCGTGCTTCCGCAGCGTCTCAAACAACTGCCAGAAGTCCAGCACGCTCCGCGA
>VGYV01000617.1 GCA_016872855.1 Planctomycetota bacterium | reverse complement strand
CGGCTGAACCTGACGGGGACGAACTTCGGCCCGACCGTGAGCGTGAGCGAAATCCGTGAGTACCTGCCCAACGCCGTCATCTACGGCCAGCTCGCCCCCTACACCCTCATGCGCAACGAGAGCGAGGGCCTCGTCGCCGAGTTCCTCCGCGACTTCGGCCAGGCCCGTGCCAAGCGTGGCCTCGTCTTCGCCACCGCCGGCTCCATCAACAACGGTTCCCTCCTCAGCAGCATGCGCCTCATCATGTCCGCCATCCGGCACTTCGGGCGATACGACCGATAGCACCGATAGGACAGCCGGCTCAGCGACCCGGAGCGTATGGACCGGATGATGATCCTCACAAATCGCTTGACAAATCGTGACGATGCGGTACACTGAGAAAAAGCGGCGCGGCAAGCGCGCCGAGAAGGGGATGCGTTCGGATGAGTGCGCAGCGCTGGCTCTGGCTGAGGCTCGCCTGCCTGACCGCCGTCCTGGCCTGCCTGCCGGGGGTTGGGGTGGCTGAGCCGAAGCGGTGAATCTTCCAGGACTGCGGGTTGGGGCCGCCGGTGGTGCCGCGGCCCAAGCCCAGCGACCTCGGAGGCCGGTCGGTCTCCTACTCGGTCCTCCGCATCACCGACCACAATGGCTGTGTGCACTTTGAGGCCGTCGAGACGCGGTCCGTCCGCGAGCGCGAGAAGCTGTACCACGAAGCCTACCTCAAGGCGGCGCGCGGGTGGAAGCCAGGCCAGGACCCCAAGTCGCCCCTCCAGCAGCCCCGCAAGCCCGAGGTTCGCGTCTGGCGCAACGTCATGGGCGGCCCGGACGCGTGGGACCGCGCCCACGCCATCGCCGACGAATGCCGCAAGAAGGAGTTGAAGGGCGACGCCAAGCCCGACGCCAAGTCAGATGCTGCGCCCGAGTCAGACCCCGCAAAAGCCCCCAGCCCCCCTGTTGACCCGAAGAAGGTCCCCGGCCCCCTCGTGAAGTAGTTCCCGCTATGGAAAGGCTTCCGTCCGGCACGCCCAAGCCGCGCTTGGGCGTGGGTTCCGCAAGGGAACCCCGGCCCGCCGCCAGCCGCGGTCCACAGTGTCATGGGCCGCTGTCGGCCTCGGCCACGAGCCCCAGGGCATTGACGGCCATGCCCCGCCTGCCGCACAGGCCGACGACCCTCGCCCCCTTTCCATCCAACAGCCGGGTCGGCCGCCCCGTCGGCCTCCCCAGCCACTCACTCCGGTAGCAATCCCCGGGCCTCAGCCCCCCCTCCTCGATCCGCATGAAGACCACGCGAATCGCGTTCACGACCGACGCCGCGTCCACCTCGACCGCGCCCACGGCGTAGCCGGGCTTCGCCAGCGCCGTCGTCGGCCCGGCGGGAGCCGGCCCAAAGAGCGGCTCCACCGTGCCGATGCATTCCTCCCGCAGCCACGTCCGCACGGTGCATCGGATGCCGAGGAGCGGCCCTCCCGTGGGACTCACCAGGCGAAACGACAGGCCGCGCGGCCCGCCGATCAGCTCGCTATCGGCACGCGTTGTCTTCTTCGGCGCGACAGGCAGGCGCAGGGAGACGGCCGCGGCCAACTCCACGAACCGCATCAACGCCCCGAACCGCACTTCCCCCACTGCCTCCACGTGACCGTCGAAGAACAGCACGCAGCGCTTCCCAGGCACGAACTCCACCCTGTCCCACGCTAGGGGCAGGTGCACCATCGGCCCGCTGCGCCCACCCAGCCGGTCCAGGCTGCTCCCGTAGCTGCTCCGCAGTCCGCCGGCGCCCACCGGAGGGTCGCTGTCGAACGGCGACACGAGTGCCTCCTTGTCGCTCAGGTGGCCGCTCTCCGCCAGCGCCGCCAGGTTCCTCGGCCACACCCCCTTCGCCGTCTCGTAGGCGATGCAGGCCAGGCCGAGCTGCCGCAGCCGCTCCATGTTGGCCGCAAGCAGCGCCCGCTCGCGCGCCCGTGTCACGCCCGCGACAAGCGGCTCCACGAGCGACCCTGTCGTCTCCTCGTCCAGCCGCGCCCTCAGGCACACCAGCGTGCCGGCCTGCGACACGTCAATCCCCTTCAGCAGCACGAGAGCCCGCTCCGCCGACGCCAGCTTGTCTCCCTCGAGGCCGGGCTTCTGCGATTCGAGCTTGGCAATGCCCTCCCGCAGCACCTTCCGGACCTCTCCGCACAGCCGCATCGCCTTGTCCTCGTGAGCGAAGCGCCCACGCACCTCGATGTCAACGCACACGCCCACCGAGAGGCCCACACCCACCGCCCTTGCAGCCGCCAGCTCAGCCACCACCGGCGCCGGCAGCAGCCATTCGGCCTTCCCCAGCGAACCGGCCAGGCCCCCCACCCCGATGAAATGCTCGTAGCGGCGCAGCGGCCGCAGCAGCTCATCCACCTCGCCGTTCAGCGCCGGCCCCTCCCCTGCCCGCGCCCGCCCGAGCACCCCCCGCAACGCCTCCGCCCGCTCCGACAGGCAGAACAAGCGGTCCCCCAGCCGCGCGACCCACTGCCCGCCCGGCCCGGGCGTGGCCGCCACGGCGTAGCCCTCCACCTCCTCCCTTCGGCTGCGCTCGGGCGCCTTGAGCACATCCTCGAGCGCCATCGCACGTCCCGTCGCAATCAGCACGACCCCCGACTCGTGAGAGCCTGCGACCAGCGCTCCCTCGACATCGTCGAGCCCCAGCCGTAGCCCCCTGAGGTCCTGCATAAGCTGCTCCTCGGCCGGGCTCAGCTTCTCCCTCATCCTCTGGTACAGCCCGCTCCCGCGAAGCCTCCCCGCATCGAGGAACGCCACGACCTTCGCGTCCGCCGGCGCGTAGCGCAGGAGGCGCTCCGCCAGGCCCTCCCCGCGCCGAGCCAGGAACGCCGCCACCGCGGCGCCCAGCGCCCCCAAGGCCACCACCCCCACCGCCACCCATCGCCCCCGTGACCCCGTTCGCATCTCGCACCACCTCATCCCATCCCACCCAACCCCATTGCATCCTCATCGCTCACAGCATACCCCCTCTTGGACCGGGATGCAACCCGCCCCCGCCAGGGCCGGGGGTTGACTTCGGCCGAAGAATGCGGTTGCGCGCGACGGGGAGCATGGGTATCATCTGAGGGAGAAGGGCCGATGGCAGAGGAGAGGACACTGTGAAGCACCTGTGCATTCCTGGCGTGGCCGCCGTGCTGCTGTGCATCGGACCGCCAGCAACGGCCGCCGAACCCGAGAACCTCGCCCCCAAGGCCGCCATCACCAGCAACTCGGAGTTCAGCGGCGAGTTCCTGGCGAAGTTCGTGGCCGACGGCCACATCCCCGAGGCCGGCGGCCAGCAGGACCGCTCCCAGGCCTGGGCCTGCCAGGGCCGCAAGCACGGCCGCGGCGGCGCTACCATCACCTTCACCTGGCCCCAGCCCGTCACCGTTGCCGAAATCGTCTACTACGGCCGCACCGCGATGGTGCCGAACGAGAATTGGAAGGACTGGCAGCTCTTCCTCGACGGCGCTGAGAAGCCGGCGCAGGCTGGCCAGCTCAAGAGCGGCCACGGCCCGCAGCGCATCGCGCTCAAGGCGCCCGCCAGCATCCGCTCCTTCACGCTCAAGTTCCTCTCATCCTACGGAGGCCCAAACCCCGGGGCGTCGGAGATTCAGGTCTATGCCGTCAGCCCGCCCGACGCGCTTCTCGGCAAGTTCGCGCCATCGGGGGGCGAGGCCGTGGAATCCGAGGCCCTGGCCGCCCGGCTCCGCGAGGGGGGCTTCGGCTTCACCAGGCTGCTCGTCATCCACCGCCACGAGATGAATCCGTCCCATGTCTACACCTATCACTGCGAGGGCTATCGCCCAGGCGGCGCCCTCTACGTGGTTGACCTCAAGTCGGGCGAGCAGACGAAGATCGTGGACTCGCCGAACGGGCAAATCCTCGACTGCGAGCTGAGCTACGACGCGACCGAGGTGCTCTTCAGTTGGAAGCAGGGCGGCCGCCCCTACGGCGCGCAGTTCGACCGCTGCCTGCCGCCCGACCGCGAGCCCGGCCACCAGTACCGCGTGTGGCGCTGCAAGATTGACGGCTCCGACCTCAAGCCCCTCACCGGCACCGACAGCAACAACTTCAACGCCTGCTGGCTGCCCGACGGCGGCATCGCCTTCCTCTCCGACCGCAAGCCCGCCTTCGCCTACTGCTTCGTCACCACCTCGCCCACGCTCTACCGCATGGACCGCGATGGCGGGAACGTGGTGCGGCTCTCGGCGAACTACCTGAACGACTTCACGCCCAGCGTGCTCCACGACGGGCGGATCATCTACAGCCGCTGGGAATACGTTGACCGCCCGGCCTGCCCCATCCAGAGCCTGTGGACCATCAACCCCGACGGCACGGGCCTGAGCTCCTTCTTCGGCAATCGCGTGCTCAGCCCGGGCACCTTCATGGAGGCCCGCAGCCTCCCCGGCTCCGACAAGATCATCTGCTCGATGGTGGCCCACAACGGCGCCTGCCGCGGCGCCATCGGCCTCATCGACCGCTCGCGTGGCGTCAACGCCCAGGACGCCATCCGCAACCTCACCCCCGAGATAAGCATCGGCCGTGTTGACCAGGGCAGCGGCAACACGTGGCCCGTCCCAAGCGGCGGCCCCTACGAAAGCCCGCAGCCCATTGACCACGACTACTTCCTCGTCTCCAAGCGCGGCACCATCATCGTCCGCGACTACGCCGGCACCGAGCAGGCCACGGTGCTCGCGCCCCAGGAGGGCATGGGCTGGTACTGCGCCCGCCCGGTCCGCGCCATCCCGAAGCCGCTGGTCCGCAACTCGGGCCTGCCAACCGCCGCCGAGCCCGAGCCGCTCGCCACGCTCTTCCTCCAGGACGTCTACAAGGGCCTCGAGCCCCACGTGAAGCGGGGCGAGGTCAAGCAGCTCGCAGTCGTCCAGGAGCTCGAGAAGAGCACCTTCGCGCCCCAGGCCAGCCGCAGCAACTCCTGCATCGCGGCGTTCGGGTTCCAGTTCCCGCTCGTCTCCTGCGGCGCCACGTATGCCCCGAAGAAGCTCTGGGGCTTCGCAA
>VGYV01000616.1 GCA_016872855.1 Planctomycetota bacterium | reverse complement strand
AACCGCGTAGCTGAGGAGCCGCTTGTCGCCTGGCGGGAAGTTGCCTATCTGGGCGTCGCCCGCGTAAGTGCCTGCATCGAAGACGGTTACGGGGCCGGCAAGGAGGCTGGAGGGGCTGGAGTTGGTGAGCCACACGCCGTTGAGAGGGTTGGTGGCGAGCTGTCCTGGGTTGTAAATGCTGATTTTGCGGCACTTTACGACCTGGTTGACGATGGGGAGCATGGCCGACTTGCGGCGCGAGAGGCTGACGGGGGTCTTGATGTGGTAGGAGAAGAGCTCGCCCACGGCCTGTCCCGTTGCGACTGCTGTGGCGCCGCGCGTGAGGGCGGCTGTGGCGGCGCGCTCGAGCTGCTCCATCGGCTTGCCGGCCGCGGGCGGGGCGCCGGGGGCGGCGGCGAGCATACGGTTGGCGCGGGCACGGGCGCCCATGTCGGCCTTCCGCGCCTCGCGGCGGCCCTCCGCGAGGTCGCCAACCGCGTCCTCCATCTCCGCCCGGAGGGCCAGCATCTCCTTCTCCGCCTTGATGCCATCCTCATACGTCCGCGGCCGCAAGCTCGCAAACCGCTCCGTCTGCACCACCGGGCGGTCGAGGTAGAGCGGGGTGTAGAGGTCTTCCACAAACGAGATGGGGCGGCCGGCCACGAGCGTGAGGTCCACCCCCTCCCAATCGTAGTCGCTCGTGTTCTCCACGATGGCCCAGCCCTGAAGCGTCGCCTCCTCCTTCTTCTCGTCGGTCAGGACCAGGCGGTAGCTGGTCTTCCACACGGGGGCTTCGGAGATGTAGCCGATGCGGACCGGCCGCTCGCCCTCGCCCACGAAGTTTATCTGCACCGCCTTGCTATCGGTGTCGCGGCTCTCGACCAGCAGGGCGAGGGCCTTGTTGAGCTCGGAGTTCAGCTTCTCATTCGTAAGTGCAATGCCCCGAATGGTTTCGATTGGGATGCTCTTGATCCCCTCGGCGGTCACGAGGCAGAGCACCTGCTCCTGAATGATGGTGTTCGAGGGCAGGATGTGGCGGGTCTTCGTCTCCACGCCCAGCACCTTGCCCGTGATCTTCTCGGGGGCCATGATGGCCACCTCGGCCCCGCGCACCTGCTGAAGCAGTTGGGCCAGCGTGGGCGCGCCCGAAATATCAATGCCGAAGCTCTTGAGGGCGCGGGTGAGCGGCTCGCTCGAAGCATAGTTCACGCTCCCAGCCGTCCCGCCACCCAAGTCCAATACCACCAACGACTTGAGCATGTCGCTCATGCCGTCGGTCTTGAACTTGAGCTGCACCTCGGCGCTGCCCGTCACCTTGCCGTTGTGCTCGAAGTAGGCCACGCCGGAGCTGAAGGCCGTCACCTTCGTCACCGGCACCGTCGCCTCGGCGGCGAAGGCGGCCGGCACGCACACCGCGAACGCCAGGAGCCACACAAGCCACTTCATCAGAGGACTCCTTCCCGCGTGAAAGGGCCACAATACCACACATTATTAGACGCGGGGCCGCCGGATTGGTTCCCCCAGCTCTGGCTGTCCGCCGTTCGGCATCGGTGTCAGGTCTTGAGGGAGTGTTGCCCAGACGGTGAACTCGTTGGGAGTCCCGCCTTCAGGCGGTCTTCTCCTGCCCCAATCCGCCTAAAGGCGGGACTCCGAACGGGACTGGCCCCCGAACGCTGTTTGGGCAACACGTCCTTGACTAGTGATTAGGCGACGCCATGCGGAGCCGGCGGCGGTCGAGGAGGAAGAAGGGGAGGTAGCAGAGGGACATGGCGGCGAGGCCGACCAGGCTGCCGACCAGGATGTACCAGGGCCACGGGCCCATCACGTCGAGGAGCGACGCGGTGTCGGGCTTGCGGGAGACATACATGTAGTTGGTGTCCAAGGCGCGGTTCACGGGGATGAGGAGGGCCGCGTAGGCGTTGGAGAGGAGCCAGGTGCGCAGAAGGGAGCGGGCGGTGGGCCGCAGGCGCATCACGGCGACCGCGCAGAGGGCGCTGGCGACGATCAGGCCGTGGAGGGCGAAGAAGCAGATGCAGTGGACGGCTGGGAAGCCGGTGACGATGCCCGGCATCAGGAGGGCCATGGGCGCCGCGCTCAGGCCCCAGAAATAGAGCAGCTCGAAGCAGAACCAGTGCCCCGTGAGGAGGACGATGGGCGCCAGCACGAGGGCCACGTCGCAGATGTGGAGCGGCAGGAGGCGGCGGAGTGGCACGCCATGGGCCAGGAGCCAGGAGACGATGAACAGCTCGCCGCCGGCGCACGCCGCGGCCAGCGCCCAGCGGGTCGCCCTGTCGAGCCGTGGCGAGCCCGCCCGCCGCACGGCCCACACGAGCCCCACGCCCAGGCCCAGCGGCAGCGCTACCCCCGCCCAGTGTTCCCCGCTGAAAGCCACGAACGGTCGCGTGTCCATGCTGTTTCCTCGGCAAGCCGGGGTCACATCTTCATTTATCATTTATTCCGCCGGCCGCTCAGGACGCAGCAGGACATTGGCCGGAATAAATGATAAATGAAGATGTGACCCCTCAATACGTGATGACGATGCGTTGGAGGTCTCTGCGGCCCGCCACGGGCAGGGGGAGTTCGATGGACTCCTGGTCGCGCAGGCCGCGGATGCGCTCGAGGGTAAAGCCCATGAACTCGCCGGACTTGTTGAAGTATTCGCAGCGGACGTAGCCGCGTGCGATGGCGTCGAGGGACAGGCGGGCGGGGAGCGCGTTGCCCGCCTTGTCGGCCAGGGCCTGGCAGTCGGCGTCCTTGAGGGGGAAAGCGGGGGTGCGCTTGAGGGTGAGGATGAGGGCGCGACCGCCGCGGGCCACGCGCTTGCCCTCGACGGTGAAGTAGTCCTTGAATGCCTGGGTGTCCACCTCGATCTTCTCGGGGTCGAGGGGGCGGGCGGCGTCGGCGATGCTGGAGAACAGGGCGCGGTAGTCCACGAAGATGGCCGAGATGCCGAGGATGGCGGCGGCGACGAGGATGCCCATGGCTATCTGGCGGAGCTTCTCCCGCCGAGTGAGGGGCTGGGGCGCGGGGGTGGTGCGGGCTTCGGCGGCCTCCTGGCGCACGTCCAGCTCGCCGCTGGGGGCGATGGCGTAGAGGGTGCGGACCTCGAGCCCCTTTCGGTACTCGATGCTGCGCAGGGTGGAGAAGAGGTGCGCGCGGTCAGGGGCGGGGAAGAGCTTGAGGAGCTGGCGGAGGGCGTCGGCGATGACGGCGGAGGGGGCGCCGCCGAGGGCGTCGGCGGTGAAGGGGCGGTCGTCGGCCAGGAGGCTGAGGGCGGAGCCTTCGAGCTCGAGGCTGAAGCGGAGGCCGAGGGATTCGGCGAAGCTGACCCATTGGCGCAGCGCCGCCGCGGCGTCGGAAGCGTCCGGCACGCGGCCCTCCAGGAGGCCGTCGAGGATGACTGTGCCTTCGACCTTTTCGCTCATGGCGCCCCTCCACGCAGCAGCGGTGCCGCCTCGCCCAGGGGAGTCCAGTCCCCGAGGTCCTCACACCACACAAGGGTCGTGACATCAATGCGCCCGGAGCGCAGGAGGTCCTGGAGCGCGGATTCGGAGAGCGGGCCGCGTGACTGGCCGTTGACCTCGTAGTACCAGAGCCTGGGGCAGTTGTCGGGCATTCCGAGCTGTCGGACTGGGACGCCGCCTGGGAGGGCCTGGCGGGTGTCCATGCCCAGGGCTTGGTCGTGGGTGTCGAGGCGCGCGGAGGTGAAGGCGCGGAATGCCTCGTGCTTGATGCGTTCCTGGCGGAGCTGTTCGCGCAGGCGGCGGTTCTCCACCGCCACTTGCTCCTGCCGCTCGCGCTCCCGTTTGAGGTTCGGCAGCACGGCCACGATGATGATGCCGATGAGGGGGAAGAAGAAGCAGAGGAAGAACCACCCGACCGGGTTGCGGCCCTTGCTCACGGCGATGATGACGCCGACCACGCCGCCGATGATGGCCACGATCAGGTGGATCAACAGCTCGTCTTGGTCCACCGGGCACTCCTCATCAGGCGTCCAGGAATTCCAGCACGGCGAGGTTGTGGAGGAAGTGGATCAGCATCGAGGGATACAGGCTGCCCGTCATCCACTTGGCCCAGCCCAGGAGCATGCCCAGGAGGAAGAGGTAGGGCGCAGCGAGGAGCGAGAAGTGAAGGATCACAAAGAGCGCCGACGCCAGCATGAGGGCGCGAACGGGGCGGATGGCCGTCTGGAGCCAGTGCTGAACCAGTCCCCGGAACGCCGTCTCTTCCGTGACGGCGGGCAGGACGCAGATGAGGAAGATGAGGGCCGGCTCGCCAAGCCCTGCCTCGCGCAGGCTCGGGATGAGGAGCGGGCCACGAGCGCCCGCCAAGCGGGTGAGCCAGGAGCTGTAGAGGTAGTTGACGCCCAGGCACAGCGGCAGCGCGCCCAGGGCGAGCCAGGCCCCGCGATGGAGGAGGCCGAGGCGGCGGAACTGCACGGCCAGCGAGGGCCAGTGAAGCGACGCGAGGATGCACGTGGTGGCGAGCATCATCCCCGTCTGGAACAGGATGGCCAGGTCGAGGCGCTGGCCGCCGAAGAGGAAGAAGGCCAGGAGCGCCGTAGCCACGACCACGGCCAGATAGGTCCAGAAGATCGGCGCCACGTGCGGCGCCTTCTTCGCAATAAGCTCCCCCTCCGTGAGGCGGGCGGGACGCGCCAGCGGCAGGACCGCCTCCACATCCTTGTAGGGGGTCGCACACTGAAGGCAGAAGTAGAACAGCGGGTCCAGCCGCGCGCCGCAGTAGGCGCAGAACTCGGGCGGGGCCGAGACCGCCACGCCGCCTGTGTCGCTTCGTGCCGGGACCGCCATTCCTGCTGCTCCCGTCCTCCCTGCCGTTGCGCCCCCGATGCTACCAACTTCGCCGCGGATGTCAAGCCCCGCCCAGGGCGCGGCCCTGGTCTTTGCCCACATTTCGCGTCGGGCCGTGCTGCGGACGAGTCTTGGCCACGGGCCCGCTTCGCGGGGAGGCAAAGCGGCATCTGCGATGCCGCACTCCATAATCCTCCCGCGTCACAAGGGGGCGGATTATGGAGT
>VGYV01000615.1 GCA_016872855.1 Planctomycetota bacterium | reverse complement strand
TGGCAGAACCCCAGCGCGAACGCGATGGCCACAGCGGCTCTTCTCATCATCGTGTTGTCTCCGTTGCGTTTGGCGAGGCCCCTGTCCCCTTGCTCCTCTGCATAGCACCGCGCGATCATGCAGCAACACGCTGTGGCTTTCAAGTGTGCCTTCGTGGCTGGACAAGACGCCCCAATGTTTCATACTATAGGGCATCAGGGACGTCCTGGGCGGACGCCAGGATCATCAAGGGGCTTGAGCCATGATGCTACGAAGGATGCTGGGATTGGTGTTGGCAGCGTGGGCGCTCGCGGAAGGCCGCGCGCAGGCGGAGATGGTCACCCTGCGGCTCGGCACCGCGGCCAAGGGCACGGCCGCGCGTCCGGGCACGGACGGCAAGGGGCCTCTTCCCATCGGCTATGCCGCGCCGGTGGAGGCGGGGCCGGAGGTGGACGGCAAGCTGGTGGACCCGTGCTGGGCCAAGGCGTTCGTGATGCCTCTGAGGCGGACGCTGGACGGGAGCGGCCCGGCCGCGCAGCCAACTGAGGTCCGCGCCGTCCAGGACGGCAAGACCCTCTGGCTGGCGGCGCGGTGCGCCGAGCCGGCGATGGAGAAGCTGCGCGCGGCCAAGCGCGGCCACGACGGGGAGATCTGGGCGGACGATTCGGTGGAGGTGTTCCTCGGCTTCGGCGGCACCTACTACCACTTCGGCATCAACGCGGCAGGGTCCACCTACGACGGCAAGGGCAAGGACCCCGCCTGGAACTCGGGCTTCCGCGCGGCTGTGGCCAGAGGCGAGAAGGAGTGGACGCTGGAGGCGGCCCTCCCGCTGGAGAGGATGTTGGGGGGCGGCAAGTGCCCGGACGAGTGGATCGCCAACTTCAACCGCTCGCGCTATGCCGGCGGCGAGGTCCAGGAGTCGGCCTGGTCGCCGACCTTCTCGGGCAACAGCCATGCCCCCGAATGGTTCGGCAAGCTGCGGTTCGCCGCCCCGCCCCAAGAGGCCCCCAGCACGCCCGCCACCGAGACCGAAGCCGTGAAGGTCATTCCCACGAAGACGGGCCTGGGCGTCTTGAGGTTCGACCTGTCGAGGCTCCCCAAGAACGCGACGATCTATCGCGCGGAACTGCGCCTCGCGCGCACTCAGGCCGTCACGGGCGCGGACGACGAGGCGATGGTGGACATCGAGGTCTACCCCCTCCCGGCCGAGCCAGCCCCCGGAGCGGAGCCCACCCCCGCCGGCGAACCCCTCAAAGTGCTGCCCCCGTGGTTCGATTCCCTCGACGCCACAGAGGCGGTCCGTCACGCGTCACGCGTCACGCGTCACGGGTCTCTCAGCTTCTTCGTCAAGGTTTGCCCCTTCTGGCGCGCCGAGGCCACGTGCCTCGACATCGCCTACGAGGGCAAGCCCGAGAGCGTGCCGCCCCAAGTCAGCGGCCTCAGGGTCTTCCACCGCGCGGGCCAAACGTTCATCACGTGGAAGGAGATTGACGACCCGGTCGGCGCCGACGTCATCAAGTGGGGCCAATTCCGGTCCGCCATCGAGGCCGCACAGAACAGCGGGCTGCGCTACTGCGTCTACCGCTCGGAGAAGCCCATCACGGCGGCCAGCCTCCACGAAGCCCAGCGGATCGCCGTCGTGGCACCCCTGTCGGGCTGGAACGCCAACGGACGGAGCCTCGACAAGGCGATTGACGATGCCCTGTCGAGCGAGGAGACGCTCTTCTACGGCCAGTGGAACCCCTTCGTCCAGGGGAGCGTGGACGGGAAGTACGGGCTGGACTGCGTGATGGAGCGGCTGGTCATCAGGGACGGGGAGAAGCCCCTGCGGCGTGGCACGGGCCTCTATGTCCACGCTTGTAGTGCGGGCTTCAGCTCGTCTCCCCAAGACCTACGGCCTGAAGGCCGCACTACGAACAAGGCATTCTACGCGGTTGTGAGCTGCCGCGACGGCGTGGAGAACACCGCCGACCTCTCCGAGAAGAACTGCTCGGCCGCGGTCGAGGAGACCGCCGGCATCGGCGAGCCGGTGCTCCAGAAGGAGTTCCCGCCCAAGCCCTTCTTCAACTACCGCGAGAAGCGCCTGCACTACGTCCAATGGGCCGCCCCGCCCTACTCCAGCCTCCCGAGCCAGTACTACAACTGGGGCGTAGGCGTCCCGGAAACCGTCGCGAAGGCAGGGATGCCAATTGAGCTGAGCCTTCACCGCGACGGGCGGAGCTATGCGCGGACCCAGTACCGCGTCGAGACCGACAGCCTAGTGCTCTCGCCCCACGACTTCCCCATCAAGACCTGGTGGTACGGCCACCACGAGTCGCTCGGGACGCTCAAGAGCTTCCGCCAGGGCATCGTCCAGCCCTACACGGAGCGTCGAGTGCTCGCGTTCATGGAGTGGGCGGCGAAGAAGTGGCCCGTTGATCGCAACCGGGTCGTTGTCACGGGAGCCGGAGGCGGGGCGGCCGGCAGCGGGGCGCTGCACCTGGGCCTTCGGCACCCGAAGGTCTTCAGCCTGGTGCTCTCCGGCTACGGCATGGCCGACTACGCGGGCGAGATGGAGGCGCTCATTGCCGTCAAGCGGGCCGGCACCATGCCCGCCCAGCTCGAGGCCATCTGGGGCAAGGCCGCCTGGGGCTGCAAGACCGACACGGGGGGGAGCGTCTGGGACGAACTGGACCTCACCAGGCTCGTCGCCCAGGCGTCCGAGAACGTGAACCTGCCGCTGGTGACGGTGACGGGCGGCGGCATGCTGCGGCCGATGCGCGACTTCTTCGTCGCCATGCTCGAGCGGGGCCAGCCCATCATGGGGCGCTACGGCGTCTATGGCGGCGGCCTGCTCCTGCCGGTCAGCCGAACGGGCACATGGTCCAACATGGTCCGCCAGGACGTGCGTCTGGACCAGGCCATGCCGGCCTTTTCGGGGCCGGGCGCCGCCGGCCTGTACCAGGAGCCCAGGGAGCCGTCCGGGGCGCTGGTCGTCTCCGACGGCATCCGCCGCTGGTGGGGGGACATCAATACCGGCTGCCGCTGGCGGACCGACGACCTGGTGGACGAGCCGGTCCGGTTCGAGCTCACGGTCTTCTGGGCGGGCGCCGCGCGGGAGAAGACCCTGGCCGACGTGACTCTTCGCCGCCTCCAGAGGTTCCTCATCCGCCAGGGCCACGAATACCGCTTCGAGGTTCTCCGCCACACCGGCGAGAAGATGAGGGAGGGCACCGTTCAGCCGGGCAAGGCCGGCGAGTTCACCATCAAGGCCGTGACCATCGCGCCGGAGGGGACGAGGATTGTGTTGAGGCCGTGACCCGTGACGCGTGAGAAGAATAGGAACAAGAAATGAGCAGGTCTTGGGCGGTTGCTGTGATCCTCGCTGCCGCCGTGGCGCGCGCGGAGGTTGTGAGCGAGAGCTGGGGCGGGAAGGGGAAGCTCACGCATCCGGAGACGCTCAAGGTGGTCTCCGCCGCGGGGCAGGCGCCGCGGCTGGTCTTCGACCTCTCGGCCATTCCGAAGGATGCCAGGGTTCTCCACGCCGCGCTGTTCTGCGGAGGGGGCCAGCCGCGAGAGCCTGTCCGCATCCTCCCCGCCGATGCCTCTGCGGCCCCCCTCAAGCTCGAAGAACCGTGGTGGCGGTCACTCGATGCGACGGAGGCCATCCGCCGGTGGGTCGCCGAGCCCTCGACTTCCCTCGGGCCAGGCCCGGCCAAGAACCAGGGCTTCGTGGCCGAATCCCTCAGTGGCTCTCCGGCCGGCTGCCGACTCGAGGTTCGCTACGAGGGCAAGCCTGGGAAGCTGCCGCCGCAGGCCGAGGGCCTTCGGGCCATCCACCACGACGGCCAGACCTTTCTCCGCTGGAAGGAGTTGCCCGCCTATCGCCCGCCCGCCGAGGCGACTCTCTGGATGACGCGGATGGCCGGGCTGAAGACGGAGACGGCGCGGGAGCCTGGGGCAGGGGTGAAGGGCTTCCCGCGCGCCGCCGCCATCACGCTGAAGACCCTCCGCGACCTCCAGGGCCTCGCGGTCCGCGGCAAGCCGGTGGGCCGCATGCGCCGCGACATGGCCCCCTTCGTCCGCCTCCGCGAGGTCCCCGAGGTCCGCTACCGCGTCTACCGCCACTCCGAGCGCATCACCCCGGCCAACCTCAAGGACGCGCAACTCGTCGGGGAGGCCGACGCCCTGTGCGCCTACCAGGACGGCTTCATCCACATCCACTCCCACGGCGAATACTACGACCCCTACGAGGAGGGCCAATCGGTCATCCCCACTTGGTCGGTCGCGCAGGGTGAGCCTGTCCTCCCGGGCGAGGCCTACTACGTCAACACCCCGTCCGCTTCGGGCAAGTGCTTCTACGCGGTGACCGCCGTTCAGGACGGCACGGAGAATGCCTCGGAGCTTACGGACGCCAACAGCCTGGCCCAGCCCATCGAGGAAAAGGCCGAGCCGCCCCAGCCGGTCCCGCAGTTCGTCACGGTCAACCGCACCCGCTACGGCCAGGCGGACGCGACCGAGCACTGGTTCGCCTACTGGCTCGCCCCGCCGTTCGCCAATGTCCCCGACAACCGCCCCCGCCGGGTCGTCATGGGCATCCCCGATGGCTGGCGGGTGCCCATTGCCGGCAATGGGCGCCCCGGGCCGCTCAACGTCTCGACACGGCCAGGGATGGGGCCAGGCTGGAAGGTGGACAGGATTGACACCGCCTACCTCTACGTGGAGCAGGACATCGCTTACGGGGGCGACCTGTGCTACAGCCAGGGCCGCGACACCCTCCGCAGCGTCCGCGAGAGCAAGGTGGACTACTTCTCCGACCGCTACGTCACGGCCATCATCCAGTGGGCGTTCACGAGGTGGGACGTGGACCGCTCGCGGATCACCAGCAGCGTCGGCACCCACTATGGCGTCCGCCATCCCGAGCTCTTCCCCATCCTCTGGATCGGCCCGTACGAGGTGGACTACGACCACAAGTGGAACCCCGCCTGCGGGTCACTCGCCGGCCGGCTTGGCCCCCGCGAGCTGGCAGTGACCGTGGATGGCCTGCCGGCCTGGGACGCCTTCAACATCGCC
>VGYV01000614.1 GCA_016872855.1 Planctomycetota bacterium | reverse complement strand
CTCTGCTGCCTCCTCCGCCTCTGCGTGAGAGCAGGTCGGAGTCGAGGACGAGGACGAGGGACGAAGGACGAGGACGATCGGCGCCAACACCGAACACCGTCTTGGGTTTCGGTCCCCATCCGCGCCCATCCGCGAAATCCGCGGTCGAGCCCTCTTCTCCGCTGTCTCCGCCCCTCTGCGTGAGCCTCGGGTTCCGCGTCTCGCGTTTCGTGTCATTTCGCGTGTTTCGCGGGCATGTGCCTCTACGGGGATTTCTAGACTTATGGCGTGCGAAAAGTGAAGCGCCCCGGCGAAAAGTGAACAGGACGGCGGAAGAGACAGAAGATCCGAAGAGGGCGACCACGGATTACACTGATGACACGGATGGGAAAGACGACGACCGGGTTGCGGGCCTGAGCCGGGTTGCTCCCATCAGTGCCCATCCGTGAAATCAGTGGTTGTCCCGCTCGGCTCTGGCGGCCTTGGGGACTCGTGTGCTGGCTGCCCGATCACTCAGGGAGGACGAGGCGGGCGAAGCGGCGCTTGCCGACGCGTAAGGTCTCGCCACCACTGAGTTTGAGGCGGGCGTCCACGTCGGTGATGCGGGTGCCGTCGAGGGTGACGCCGCCCTGGGCGATGAGGCGGCGAGCGTCGCTGGTACTGCTTGCCATTCCGACACTTACGATGAGCCGGACGATCCAGACGCCAGTCGGTTCGATGATGGCGGGGTCTACGCGGACAGTGATGATGTCGTCGGGGAGGGCGTGGTCGCGGAAGACGCGGTCGAACTCCGCGGCGGCGGACTCGGCGGCCTCGGGGGTATGGTAGAAGGCGGTTATCTCCTTGGCAAGCCTGGACTTAGCGTCGCGGGGGTGGCCGGCGAGGATGGACTCGACCTCATCGAGCGGGATGCTGGTGAGGAGGGTATAGTATTCACGCATGAGGTTGTCAGGTATAGACATGAGCTTGCCGAACATGTCGGGCGGGGCCGCGGTGACGCCGATGTGGTTGCCGAGGGATTTGGACATTTTCTCGACGCCGTCGAGGCCGGGGAGGATGGGGGTGGTGATGCAGACCTGGGGTTCCTGGCCGGCGTCGCGCTGGAAGTCTCGGCCTACCAAGAGGTTATAGGTCTGGTCTGTGCCGCCAAGCTCGACGTCGGCGCGGATCTCGACGCTGTCCTGGGCCTGCATGAGGCAGTAGAGGCATTCGTGGAGCGAGATGGGGTCGGCCTTGGCGAGGCGCTTGGCGAAATCGTCGCGTTCGAGCAGGCGGGCGATGGTGATTTTGCCCGCGAGGCGGAGGACGTCGAGGAAGGTGAGGCGGCGAAACCAGTCGCCGTTGCGGACGACTTGGAGGCGGTCGGGGCGGAGGATGTGGCCGACTTGGGCGACGTAGGTGGCGGCGTTGGCCTCGACCTCCTCGAGCGTGAGTTGGGGACGGGTCTTCGAGCGGCCGGAAGGGTCGCCGACCATCGCGGTGTAGTCGCCGATGATGAGGATGGCGGTGTGGCCTAAGTCCTGAAACTGTCGGAGTTTGCGGAGGACGACGGTGTGGCCGAGGTGGATGTCGGGGGCGGTGGGGTCCACGCCGAGCTTGACGCGGAGGGGCTCGCGGTCGGCGAGGGAGCGTTCGAGCTTGCGGCGGAGCTCGTCCTCGGTGACGATGCCGCCTGGGACGACGCCGCGGCGGATGGTGTCGAGCTGGCGGTCAACGTCGGGGTCCACGGTGGGCTCCGCAAAGGGACGGCCCGGGCTCACCTGCGAGCCCGGGCCGTGGGGTTGCCTCGCAGCTCCTCATGCCTCGGTGGAGGCATCGCCCGCGTTGCCGGCGGCCGGCTTCGGGTCTTCGGGGGCCTTCTTGCGGCCTGCGACGCGGTCCGCGAGGACGTCGAGGCCGTGGATGCCGGTCTGGAGCGGCCTGTCGCGCTTGACGTCTTCGAGCAGTTCGCGTTCGGTCCGCTCGTCCATCTCGCGGCCGCTGTCGAATTCGGCCTGCTTGACCTGCCGCAGGCTGAGACCGATCTTCCTGTCGCGTGTGTCGACCCGGATGACGCGGACTTCGACTTGGTCGCCGACTTGAACGACTTCCTCTGGGGTCTCGACCTTGCGGTCGGCAAGCTCGGAGATGTGGAGGAGCCCTTCGAGTTCGGGTTCGAGCTCGACGAACACGCCGAATGATGTCAACTTAGTGATCTTGCCGTGCGCGATGTCGCCCACGTGGAAGCGGGTGGGGATTTCCTCCTGCCAGGGGTCGGGCTTGAGCTGCTTGAGGCCGAGGGCGACGCGCTTCTTCTCCTGGTTGACGCTGAGGACGACGGCCTCGACCCTGTCGCCCTTCTTGAGGATCTCGGAGGGGTGCGTCACCTTCTTGGTCCAGCTCATGTCCGAGATGTGGAGCAGGCCGTCAATGCCCTGCTCGATCTCGATGAAGGCGCCGTAGTTGGCGAGGTTGCGGACGCGGCCCTTGATGACGGTGCCCGGCGGGTACTTCTCCTCGACGACCTCCCAGGGGTTGGTCTCGGTCTGCTTCATGCCGAGGGAGATCTCCTCCTTCTCGAGGTCAATGCCGAGGACGACGACCTCGACGGTGTCGCCGATGGCCACCAGGTCGCCCGGGTGGTTGATGCGGCGGGTCCAGGACATCTCGGAGATGTGCACGAGGCCCTCGACGCCATCTTCGAGCTTCACGAAGGCGCCATAGGTGACGATGTTGACGACCTGGCCGCGCACGCGCGAGCCGACGGGGTACTTCTGCTCGATGCCGGTCCACGGGCTGGGGGTCTTCTGCTTGAGGCCGAGGGAGATTTTCTCCTTCTCGCGGTCCACGTTGAGGATCATCACCTCGACCTCTTCGTCAATCTTGAGCATCTCGGACGGATGGCTGATGCGGCCCCAGCTCATGTCCGTGATGTGGAGCAGCCCGTCAATGCCGCCGAGGTCAATGAAGGCGCCGAAGTCGGTGATGTTCTTGACCACGCCCTTGCGCAGCTCGCCGATCTTGATCTCGGCCAGGAGCTTCTTCTTCTGCTCCTCGCGGCGCTCCTCGATGAGCTTGCGGCGCGACACCACAATGTTCCGCCGCTCCTTGTCTATCTTGATGATCTTGCACTCGAGTTCCTGGCCGATGTAGTCGGCGATATCGCCCGTGCGGCGGATGCTGATCTGCGAGGCGGGCAAGAAGACGGGCACCCCAATGTCCACGAGCAGCCCGCCCTTGATCTTGCGGATGGCCGTGCCGCGGACGATGTCGCCCTCGGCGTTGTTCTCGATCACCCGCTCCCAGCCCCGGATGCGGTCGGCCTTCCTCTTGGAGAGGACGATCATGCCGGCTTCGTCCTCGACCGCCTCGAGGAGGACCTCCACCCTGTCGCCGCGCTTGATGTGCGCGCCGCGGTCGGGGAACTCGTCGGCGTAGACCAGCCCCTCGCTCTTGTAGCCGATGTCAATGATCACGTCGTCGCCGCGCTTGTTGATCACGCGGCCTTCGAGGATGGTGCCGACCTCGAAGTTGCGGATCGAGTGGTCGTAGAGGCCGGCGAGCTGGGCCAGGTCCTGCCCCTCCAGCGCCGCCTCGACCTCGCGCTCGATCCCCTCGTTTCCCCGATTCAGCTCCTTGATGAGTTCTTCGGTACCCATTGCGATGCCACTGCTTTCTTGAGCAAACATGCCTGAGAAACTCCTGGCGGCCGCCCCCTCACATCGAGGGGACTCCACACCGCCACGGACCTCGGCCCGTCACGTGGGCCGATGGACTACTCTCGTTCTCTCAACCGCGCGAGGAGCGCCGCGACCCGCCGCCGCGTCTCCTCGGCGGCAGTGGTGCAGGCCGCCTTCGCGCCGTCGGGCGGCGGCAACGGCTCGCCGTAGGCCACCTGAATGCGGCCCCAGCAGGGCAGCTTCCGCCACCGCGGCCAGGCCTCGAACGCCCCGTCAATCGCCACGGGCACGATCGGCACCCCCGCCCGCGCCGCAATGCTCGCGAACCCTGGCTGGAAGGGGCCGACCGACCCGTCGTGCGTCCGCGTCCCCTCCGGAAAGAGCACAAGCCCCGCGCCGTTGCGGAGCAGCTCGACCACGTGGCGCATCGCCGCGCGGTCGCCCGCCCCACGCTCGATGGGCACCCCGTGCTGCGCCCGCAGCCAGGCCCCCACGAGGCGGAGGCGGAAGAGCGAGCTCCGCGCCACGAAGTGCAGCCGACGCGTCAGCGCCAGCCCCGCCGCGGGCGGGTCTAGAAAGCTCTGGTGGTTCGCCGCGAGGATGAACCCGCCCTCTCTCGGCACATTCTCGACGCCCCAGGCCCGAATGCGAAAGAGCAGGATGAACAAGAACTGGTACAGCCGCTGAAAGCTGTCATATATCGGCTCGAACGCCTCGCTCAAGGCCGCAGCCCCCTGAGAGGTGGCTCTGTCCGCACCGCCGCTTCGCTACGGCCCGAAGCGGCATCTGCGATGCCGCAGTCCACACTTCTCCCGTCTTGGGCGGGCACGGGCTATGGAGTGCGGTGACGAAGTCGCCGCTTTGGCTTCCCGCGGAGCGGACAGGCTCGTGGCCGCCTGAAGGCGCAAACCGGGGCGTGTCAGCGCAGCCCCATTGTGCGAAGCAGCCGCTCCACCACCTCGGCCACCGTGAGACCCGTCGTGTCCACGCGGACAGCGCCCTCGACGAGGCGGAGTGGGGCGGCCTGACGCGAGCTGTCTCGGCGGTCGCGGGCCGCCAGGCCGGCCGTCAACTTCGCCGCATCGGCCTCCTCGCCCCGCTCGCGCAGGTCGAGGCGGCGCCGCCGCGCCCGCTCGCCGACCGTCGCGTCGAGGTAGAACTTGTGCTCCGCATTGGGAAAGACCACGCTGGCCATGTCGCGCCCTTCGGCCACGACCGGCCTGTCCTCGGCGAAGCGCCGCTGAAGGGCCACCATGCGCCGCCGCACCTCGGGGAAGACCGAGATGCGCGACGCCGCGTCGCCCACGGCCGAGCTTCCCAGGGCGTCTGACACGTCCCGCCCGTCCACGCGGGCGACGCACTGCCCGTCCGCCGCCACCTGGATATCAATCTCTG
>VGYV01000613.1 GCA_016872855.1 Planctomycetota bacterium | reverse complement strand
GGCTGAAGCCGCCGGCTATCCACTGCTGTCCCTTCGGGACTGCGGGGGACTCGGGCGACGGAGCTAGCCAAGTCCCGAAGGGACGGCAGAGGTTGGGCAGGGACGCCTCGCCACGGAGGTGTGCCGTCCCTTCGGGACTGGCCCCGGGTTGACCCCCTATCCGGCGGCTGAAGCCGCCGGCTATCCACTGCTGTCCCTTCGGGACTGCGGGGATCGACCGCGCGCATGCTATCGTCTCCCTTACTGCGGGATGGCGTCCTTGCTGATGAGATGTTGGGCGGGGATGACCTGACGGGGGAAGTGGTCGCTCGACCAGTAGAGGCGGAGGCAGGGCTGGGGGTCCCAGAAGCCGGTGGGGCGCGAGCGATAGTCGAACTTCACCTGGATGCGGTGGAGGCCCTTCGTCAGGCGGAGCGGCTCGCTGAGGTCGAGGCGCGTCCCGCCGCAGGGGTCCTGCACGGCATCGGTCGGATGCGGGAGGATGGGCTTGCCGTCGAGAACCACGGTGGCCGAGGGCGCCGAGAGGTAGAGGCCGGGGAAGCCGATGCGGCCTGGGGTGACGACGGAGTTCTTGCCCGTCTTGCCCTCGCCGCAGTTGCGGGCGTAGAAGCGGTACTCGCCGTCGCGGGGGATGAAGATGTGGCCGTCCCACTCGATGGCCGCGGGCGGTTCGTACTTCACCAGAGGGTTGGGGGTGGTCTGGTAGCCGCTCTGCCACCAGGCCCCGAAGTCGAGGGTCAGGTCGGTCCCAGGAGTCCCGTCGGGGGCTTTGCGGGTGAGGCCGGGCCGGGCGTTGCCGAGGCCCTTCCACCAGGTGGCCCATTCATCCTTCGCCAGCTTCTTGCCCGTGATGGTCTGGAGGGCGTCGTGGCAGAAGGCGGCAGTCTTGGCGGAGGCGGAGCCGAGGCCGCGAATCAGCTCGGTGATGACCCAGGTGCGGCTGAGCGGCTCGTCGGCCGTGTGAGCCAGCAGGTCGGCGACGGCGGCCTTGGCGGCGGGGTGCTTGCTGTGGTGGCAGGCGCCCCAGCCGTTGGCCCACCATGCGGCGGACAGGGCCTCGGCGGCGGCCTGATGGACGAGGGGCGAGGAATCGCCGATGGCGTCGAGCAGGGCATCCGTGTCGCCCAACTGAGCTAGCGTCGCCACGGCTGCGAGGCGCACGTGCTCGTCGCCGTGCACGAGAGCGTCCGCTTTGAGAATCCTCGCCACCATGTCGGGCGGCATGCCTTTGGCATGGTTCTCTTTGTCGAAGAGGCGCTGGCGGATGTACTGGAAGGCCACGGGGTTGACCTTGTCGGGGTAGTAGCGCCCGTCGCCGATGTAGCGGCCTGGCCCACCGAGGCTTGGGTGGGCCATGAGCGCCTTGTCGCCGAGGGCCATGAGGTCGGCGCGTCTCGCTCGCTCCGCGTATGCCTTCACGGCCATGCGGTGGGTGGCGGCGAGGGCCTTCTGGCCGGCCGCGTCAAGCTCCTTCGCGCACTTCTCGTGGAAGGGGATGGCAACGGCGCGGTAGTAGCGCGCCTCGCCGCGGCGGCAGAACTCGCCGAGGCGGAAGTCGCCATACCTTTCGGCGACCGGGGCGATGACAGCCAGCTCGGTCCGCACGCCCCCGAAGTCCTCGTCCGTGAACTCGCACATCCACAGGTAGTTGAGGAACTCCATCCGCTTGAGCTGCTCGGGCGCGAGCTTGGCCTGGGCGAGACAGCTCTTGTAGCGCTCCTCGAACTCCTTGGGGAGCTGGACGTATTCGGTGGCGTACTTGCCCGTGGCGTAGTTGGCGGGGTCGCGGTTGAAGTGGAACGCCACGTAGTTTTCGACGACGCCTCGGAGCGCTCGGTGGTAGTACATCGCAGCCAGGTCGAACTTCCCGGCCTTCTCGAACATGTAGGCGGGGTCCATATTCTCCGATGCCCGGTCGGCCCTCGCCGCCGAGGCAGCCAGCAGGCACCCAACGGCTGCCGCGAGCGGCAAGCGAATGCTGCGATGAGAGAACCAGGACACGGCAGGGAGCCTCAATGACCAGCGGAGCAGATTGAGCCGGCACATGATCCTGTCGCCGGAGCGGGAATCGTTTCGGCGTTGCCCCTCGTCATCCGTCCGCCGTTGGGGGGTCAGCCCGTTGGGCTTGATGGGCGTCGGCGAGAGTGGTAGTCTGGTGTTTGGCATGACCGTGACACTTCATCATTTCGGGACTCTGTCGGACATCGAGGGGATCGTGCATGGGGTCTCGACGCGGCACGGCGGGGTGAGCCGCGGGGCGTTCGAGAGCCTGAACGTGGGCCTCCACGTGGGGGACGAGGCGGAGGCGGTGCTTGAGAACCGCCGCAGGCTGTGCGAGGCCGCCGGCGTGCCTCTCGATTCGCTGGTGGCCGGGGCGCAGGTGCTGGGCAACGCGGTGGGCTGGGTGACTGCTGCCCATCGGGGCCGCGGCGCACGCGACGTGGCGACGGCCCTGCCCGACATTGACGCCCTGATCACGGACACGCCTGGCCTCGTGCTCGCCGCCTTTTCGGCCGATTGCCCGCTGCTGGCGCTGGTGGACCCGAGGCGGCGAGCGGTCGGGCTGGTCCACGCCAGCCGACGCGGGACGCTTGGCCGCATCGCGGCGCGGGCCGTGCGGGCGATGGAGCGGCTCCTGGGGTGCCGGCCCGCCGACCTGCGGGCCGCCATCGCGCCCTCGATTGGCCCGTGCTGCTACGAGGTGGGCGACGAGGCGCTGGCCGAGGCCCGCCAGGCGCTGCTAGACGCCGACCGCTTCTTCGCGCGACGCGACGGGCGGCTGCACCTGGACCTCTGGGCGGCCAACACGGCGCAGCTCGTCGAGGCGGGCCTCCCGCCCCAGCACATCGAGGCCCCGACCATCTGCACCTGCTGCCGCTCCGACAAGTTCTTCTCGCATCGAGCGTCGGGCGGGCGGACCGGGCGCTTCGCGCTCCTGCTGGGCCTGCGGTGAGACGCTCCCTTGCCGACCCCTCTCCCTTCCAGGGAGAGGTCGCCTCGTCCGCGAGGCGGGTGAGGGTGGGGCTGCGCCCAAGGGTGCACCCTCCCCCTGCCCCCTCCCTCTGAGAGGGAGGGGGGTGGAGGCGAGTCGGGGCGCATTTCTTTACATGGTTTTACAACTCCTTGACAACCCCTGTCCCCCGCCGGATAGGATAGAGGCATGGAAGTGCGTGTCACCGTGGAAGGGAAGTGCCGATGAACAGGATGCTCTGCGTCCTCGGCGCCGCCCTTGTCCTTGGCCTCTCGTGCCTTCACGCGGGCGAGGGGGCTGAGCCCGCCGAGGCCAAGGGCAGGGACGGTGCCGAGCCGCTGACGCTCGACCCCCAGCGCCTGACGGAGTTGCTCGACCAGCTCGACGCGGCGGAGGCGCCGCGCCGCGCGGCGGCCGCCGAGCTGCTCGGCAAGGCCAAGGCCGCCGCCGCTGTGCCAAAGCTCTACACCATGCTCGACGACCCCGATGACGACGCGCAGTGGAAGGCCACGGTCGCCCTCGGCGCCATCGGCGCGCCCGCCCTCCCCCGCCTGATTGACGGGCTGAACCTTGAGAAGGAGCGGCCGCGCTGGAAGGCGGAGACCGCGCTCAAGATGATCGGGGCGACCGCCGTGCCCGCCCTGGTCGAGGCCCTCAAGGACCGCCGCGGCCGCGTGCGCCAGAGCGCCGCCTTCCTCCTCGGCGAGATAGCCGACCCCCGCGCCATCGAGCCCCTGGCCGCCGGAATGGCCGACAAGGATGAGGACACCCGCTGGAAAGCCGCCACCTCCCTCACCAAGTTCGGCGCACAGGCCACCAAAGCCGTCCTCGCCCAGCTCGGCTCAGAGTCCATCGAGTGCCGCCGCTGCGCCGCCTGGGTGTTCCAGGCGACGCTCGACCCCGACGCGGTGCCCCAGCTCATCCTGGCCCTCCGCGACGCGGACGAGCAGGTGCGCTGGAAGGCGGCCATCGCCCTCCAAAAGATGGGCGCCGGCGCCTCCGACCGCCTCTTCGCCCTCCTGCGCACCAGCACCCGCGACGACGAGAAGAAGCTCGCCGTCTGGGTCCTCGAAGGCGTCAGCGACCCCCGCATCGTCGCCCGACTCCGCGAGTTCCAGACCCTCAACGTCGCCCGCACGCCCGAGGCCACCAAGGAGCGCCCGCGGCCCGCCGTCCTCCCCAAGAGCGTCGCCCTCACGCTCGAGTCCGCCCCCCCGAAGGCGACGGTGTTCGTGGACGACAAGTACGTGGGCCTCACCCCGCTCACCGTGAAGGAACTGGTGCCGGGCCACCACTTCGTGAAGCTCACCAAGCGCGACCACCTGCCCTGGACCAAGCTCGTCGAGCTCCTCTACCCCGAGGAGAAGCTCGAGGCGAAGCTCGTCCTGAAGCCCAAGGGCACCCTCGTCGTCACCTCCGAGCCGCCCCAGGCCGACGTCTACGTGGACGGCGAGTTCGAGGGCAAGACGCCGTTCGAGAAGAAGAACATGGACGCCAACCCCTACTCGGTGCGGGTGGAGAAGGAGCAGTTCGTGCCCTGGGAGGCCGAGGTCGAGGTGAGGGCAGGCGAGGCGAGCAAGGTGGAGGCGAAGCTCAAGAGCAAGGTCGAGGGCTGGTATCTGGGCCGCCTGAAGGAGAACCCGAACGACGTGTCGTGCCACACGGAGCTGGCCCACCTCTACCTGGTGCAAGGGCAGCTTGAGAAGTCGGCGAAGGCGATAGCGGCAGCGGCCGAGGTGATGGCGAACGGCGCGGACACGAGCGGCTACGGCGGCCGCCTCATCCAGGAGATCGCCAAGATGTGGGGCCAGGCCTTCCAGTTCGGCGGCGACCTCCAGGTGGAGGCCGTCCGCAAGGCCCTCCACGCCGCACTCCACGGCGTGTGGCAGCGCAACAGGGACAAGAAGCCCCTCGATCGCTTCCTCACCGAGCTGCGCGAGAGCGTCGAGGCCGACTTCACCCGCCCGCCGAAGTAGCCCCCGTTGCGGAAAGTCGCCGCAGCCGAACACCGCCTGAAGGCCGAACTACGAACGCCCCACCTCCCTGTTTGTAGTTCGGCCTTTAGGC
>VGYV01000612.1 GCA_016872855.1 Planctomycetota bacterium | reverse complement strand
GCGGGACAAGATCGGGACCCTTTCCCGCAAGCGCGTGGAGGAGATCATCGAGGGAATCAGCTTGATTCTCGTACCACGAGGAGAACCTTCGGAATGGTGAACTTCGGCATCATCGGGTGCGGGGGGATGGGACGGCATCACACGAAGTCGCTCCAGGCCATCGAGGGGGCGGAGGTGCTCGCGTGCGCGGACGCGAATGCCCAGGCGGCGCACGAGCTGGCCCAGGCGTGCAACATCCCCGAGGCCTGCGACGACTACCGCCACCTCCTCGACCACCAGGACATTGACGGCGTGTTCGTGTGCACGCCGACGTTCACCCACCGTGAGATCGTGGTGGCCGCGGCCCAGGCGGGGAAGCAGATTTTCTGCGAGAAGCCCCTCGCCCTCACCGTGGCCGACTGCCAGGCGATGCTCGACGTCTGCAAGGGCGCCGGCGTTCAGCTCATGATCGGCTTCGTCCGCCGCTTCGACAACCACTGGGGCAAGGTGCGCGAACTTATCCGGAGCGGCGCCGTCGGTCGCCCCGTCGTCTGGCGACAGTGCAACGCCGGCTCCTGCCCCAAGTCCCACTGGTACATGTACAAGGACCAGGGCGCGGGGCCGCTGATGGACGGTGCGGTGCACACCTATGACTTCGCTCGGCACATCTACGGCGAGGCCGTGGCCGTCTGGGCCGACATGACCCGCCTGCGCCGCGACCGCACGGCGTGGGACACGGGGACCGCCGCCATCCGCTTCGCCAGCGGCGACGACCTGATTCTCTCCTGGTCGTGGGGCCTGCCGGCCGGCGTGAGCGCGGGGAGCTTCACCGACGCCTTCGGCCCCGACGGGGCGATCCTCTTCGCCACCCCGCCCGACAAACTGCCGCCCGGCTGCCCGCCCGAGCAGTTCGGCGGCATCACGATCATCCGGGAGGGCGGCGAAACCGAGGTCGCGCCCTTCCGCAAGAACGACATCTTCGGCGACATGGTGCGGGCCTATGTGAACGCCCTGGCCGATGGCAAGCCCATCCCCATCCCCGGCGAGCACGGCCTGAAGGCCACGGAGATCGCCTGCTCCGTCTTCGCCTCCAGCGAGCAGCGCCGCTGCGTGGAGTTCCTGTAGGGGAGGCCCATGACCGAGGCCTTTGCTGACCTCTGCGTCGAGAGACTCGGTCGGCTGCAGAAGCTGATGGGGCGAACCGCTCGCCATGAGATCCTCGATCCGTTCCCGTTGGACCCGCACGACCCGATCGCCCTTCAGGCTGCCGCGAAGCGGATCGCCGACTTCATCGGGCTCCGTGGTCGGACGATTGTAGTAGTTGCATCCAAGCTGGCCGACCGACAGGGCGGGCGCATTGAGATCGAGCCCGGACAGGACACCGTTTTCGTGGATGTGTCGGTGGACGCGCTAGGGTTCCCGACCGCGGTTCTGGCGACTCTGGCCCACGAGGTTACCCACAAGCACATGCAAGTCGAAGGGATGACACCGGGTGTGCTTGGCCTTTGGGAGGGTGACTACGAGGTGCTGACGGACATTGCGGGGGTCTTCCTTGGGCTGGGGAAGCTGATGCTCCAAGGGGCGGATTGCCAGGCCGTGAGCGAGGAGCCCATTCCGGGCGGTGTGAGAAGGACCACAACGACCCTGAAGACGGGCTATCTGGGCTTGGAGCAACTGGCATTCGCCTACTTGTTTGTGTGCGCGATGCGAGGGATTCCCTCATCCGTCTGCGAGGCAGGGCTCTTCGGTAAGCCCCTGACCACCCTTCACGCCTGCCAGCGGCAGTACGGACGCTGCATGGACCGGCGCTTCGCCCATCCTGACATTCGGGAGCAGCTCGCCGACGTCCCGCGCAAGCCAATTCTCGAGGCTCAGGAGGTTCTTGCTCGTATTGACCGTGACCTCCTGTACCTCCAGGCGGCTTGCGTCCAGCCGCTCGATGCGTTTCTCGATGTGAGCCACAAGCGGCTCAGGGACATGCTTGCGCGCCTTCGCGCCCTGGCGGCTGACGATGAGGTCGATCCCTGCCTGCGGTTCATCGGCGCGGTGCGCCTGGACCGCGAGATGGAGGGCCGGGCGCGGGAGGCCCGAGACCTCTCGCGTGAGGCGGCTCGACACCAGCGGGCGCTTGAGCCGCTCACGAGCGGCGTTCAGAGGCAAGGTGCTCCCTTTGCCGATCCTGCGGCTGAAGTGTTCACCGTGGTGAAGTGCCGCCACGACGGCACCAAGCTGCGTGTCCGCGAGAACAAGCCGCGCGTGGTGGTCCACTGCCCGCAGTGCGACTACCACTTTGCAGCCGACACCACTCCGCCCCGGCTGCCGAGGGCGGAGGCTGGCGAGCGGTCGCCCTGGTGGCGCAGGCTTTGGGGGTTCCTGCGCCGTGGCCGAGCGTGACGCCCCTGTTGGGGCGCCGCTCATCGCTTCCCCTTGGGCATGTGACTTGGAGTCAAGGCAATGGCAATGGGCTTCGGGATGATGGAGATGTTGATGCTCCTCCTCAGCGGCGGGGGCTGGGGGAACGACCTGCTGGACTACTTGCCGACCAGCGCCTACTGGCGGGCGAAGGGCGTCGAGGTGTCCGTCGAGCGGATGACGGCGGAGCTGGCGGTCGCTGAGCCGGCCGACCTGGCGCAGCTCATCCGCGACCTGGGGGCGGATAGGCACGCGACCCGCGAGGCCGCCTCGGCCAAGCTCCGCGCCCTCGGCCCCGTCGCAATCCCCGCTCTCAAGAAGGCGGCGGAATCCGATGACCCCGAGGTGCGCACGCGCGCCAAGGAGCTTCTCGAAGGGCTTTCGGGCGGCGCCCAGGCCAACGCCATCCGCCGCCTCATGGCCATCCGCACCCTCGGCGAACTCAAGAAGCCCGAGGCCCTCGCCGCCCTCCGCCCGCTCCTCGAGGCGAAGGAGCCGTTCGTCGCCGACTACGCTGCCCGCGCCATCGCCACCATCGAGGGCCGCGCCCACGAGCGGGCGGCGGCCAGCCGCGAGATGCTCTGGCGCGACCTGTGCCTCCTCCCCGCCAACTGCGGAATTGTGGCTCAACTGCGCATGCCCGGCGGCCAGACCACGCCGTTCGAGGAGGCGCTCAAGGCCATCGTCCCCGTCCTCCCTGGCGACCAGGACCTCGGCAAGGCCGTGGGCGAGTTGACCAAGGGAATCTCCGCCGTCGCCGAGCGCGTGGGTAATCTGCGCTTTGAGGGCATCACCCTCGGCGTGGCCGACAACGTGGGGAACAACGCCGGCTTCATCGTGGCCGTCGCCCGCGGCCGCTACGACGCCGCCGCCGTCAAGGCCGCCTTCACCCAGCTCAAGCTGAACGCCACAAGAGTTGAGGGCATGGACGCCTTCTCGCCCGAGCGGGACGTGCGGTTCATCCCGTGCTCTGACGACCGCTTCATCTTCGCCGCCGGGCCGTCGCACGAGCATGTCCCCCTCAAGGAACTGGCCGCTGCGCTCCAGGCCAACGGCGATAAGCCGGCCCTCCCTGCGAAGATGCTCGACCTCATCAAGGGCATTGAGCCCGACGCCCCCGTCTGGGCGGCTGCGGTGATGAGCGACGCCTATCGCCAGGCGTCCTTCCTCGCCCCCTACGACACCATCACGGCAGTGGGCAAGAACGCCGAGGGCGGCGTCATGGCCCTCACCGTCGTCGCAGCGGGGAAAGACCCCGAGGCCGTCAAAGCCTCGGTCGCCGAGGTCCAGAAGGGCGTCAAGCAGGGCCTGGACCAGATACAGCAGCACGCGGCTGGCCCCGAGATGGCCTTCACAAAGCCCATTATAGAGCTCATGCAGAGCATCCGCGTGCAGGCCGAAGGCGCGAAGGCCACGCTCACGGCCAAGCTGAAGGGCCAGGGCGCCGCGTTCCTCATGCCCATGATGATGCTTTGGGGCGTCCGCTCCGGCGCCCATCGCGTTCCTCCTCCCCAGATCGAGCCAATGCCGGCGGTTCCGGAGCCCCAATGAGCATGGTGGGCCGATGGTTCTATGCCCGTCCAGCGCTCGACGTGGCTCGCGACCTGTTGGGCATGGTCCTCGTGCGCCGCAGCCCCGAGGGGACGGTCGCGGGACGCATCGTCGAGGCCGAAGCCTACATCGGGATTGACGACAAGGCATCTCACGCCTGGCGGGGCAAGACGGCTCGCAACGCCGCCATGTTCGGCCCGCCAGGCCACGCCTACGTCTACTTCATCTACGGCATGCACTGGTGCCTGAACCTGGTGAGCGACGCGGACGGCGTGCCGTCCGCCGTCCTCCTCCGCGCGGCCGAGCCGCTCGACGGCCTCGAGCTGATGCGGGCGCGCCGCCCCAAGGCCCGCAGTGACCAGCAGCTCGCAAACGGCCCAGCCCGCCTCTGCCAGGCATTCGCCGTGACGGGGGAACTGAACGGCGCCGACCTGTGCGTGCCGGGCGCCCCCCTCTACGTCGAGGACCGCCGCCTCGGCCACGGCCCCATCGTCGCCGCCCCGCGCATCGGCGTTGACTACGCCGGCGAGTGGGCGGCCAAGCCCTTCCGCCTCTACGACGACAGCAGCCCCTTCGTCTCCGTCCGATAGCGCAGGGGGGCGCCGCGCGCCGAGTGTGGCCCCCGGCTCTGATAGCCTGCCCCGCTCACTGGCTTGCACCCTCCCCCTGCCCCCTCCCTTGAAGGGAGGGGGGCCAAACCCCTCTCCCTCTCAGGGAGAGGGGAGGGAGAGGGTGGGACTTCCCCTGAGGGCCGCCGCGCCCGCTCTGGCGCTTGACAGGCCAACGCCGTAACACTATCATTGATATTGGTGCCACTGAAGGAGCCACCGCATGAGCGAACTGGTCCGTTTCGGAGTGTCGCTGGAGGAGCCGTTGCTCCAGGACTTCGACCGGCTGATTGACGAGAAGGGCTATCCCAGCCGCTCGGAGGCGCTCCGCGACCTCATCCGCGGCTTCCTCGTGCAGGCCGACTGGAGCAAGCTGTCGGGCGAGCAGGTCGCCACGCTCACGCTCGTCTACAACCACGAATACCGCGAGATAACCGACCGGCTGACGGACATGCAGCACGACAGCCACGGCCTCATCGTGTGCGCGACCCACGTC
>VGYV01000611.1 GCA_016872855.1 Planctomycetota bacterium | reverse complement strand
GCCGGGCTGGGGCTACGCCGAGTCGGTGCTCATCTACCGCAACTACGCCATCGTGAAGCCCGGGGGGCGCAACTGCGTGGTGGCCCTGAACAAGGAGACGGGCGCGATGGTGTGGGCGAGCAAGGGTTACACGGGCGGGGCCGAGTACTCCTCGTGCCTTGCCGTGCCCTACCAGGGCGCCCACCTGGTGCTCACGGGGACCCGCGACGGCCTGCTGTGCGTGAGCGCGCGGACGGGGAACGTCCTGTGGTCGAATCCGTGGAGCGCGAACAACACGGCCAACTGCCCGACGCCGGCGTTCGAGGACGGCTACGTGTTCTGGGCCAACGGCTACGGCAAGGGTGGCATCTGCATGAAGCTCACGGTCACGGAGAAGGGCGTCTCGGCCCGCCAGGCCTGGCCGCCCGGCGCCATGGAATGCCACCACGGCGGCTACATCATCGAGAAGGGCTACATCTACGGGAACGACGGGGACGGCTACTCGTGCCTCGAGCTGAAGACGGGCAAGCGGATGTGGCGCGAGCGCGCCGTAGGCAAGGGGAGCCTGTGCTGGGCCGACGGCATGCTCTACCTCTTCGGCGAGGGCGGCGGCCAGGCGGCACTCGCCACCTGCTCGCCCGAGGGCATGGAGCTCAAAGGCCGCGTGCGCGTCCAGGGCAACGGCCCGAGCTGGGCGCATCCCGTCGTCGTCGGCGGGCGCCTCTACCTGCGCTACGACACCAACCTCTACTGCTTCGACGTGAAGGGGAAGTGAAACTACCCTCGTTCCCAAGCTCCTGCTTGGGAACGGCCATAGGGAAGCTCCTGCTTCCGAGAGCCAGCAGGAGCTGGCGGGCCGCCGTTGCGAAGCAGGAGCTTCGCAACGAGAGAGACCACTCCCTCCCGCAGGTTCCAATACCTGCGGGAGGGTAACGCCACGAGCGCCGTGCCCACGTCGCCTGATTACCCTCCCGAAGGTATTGGAACCTTCGGGAGGGGGAGGAGCGATGGATGTCGAGAGCGCCGCGCGCGGTCTTGCTAGTCGCACTCGCCGCAGGCGCCGCCTTCGGTGCCGAGGTGCGGACGCTGGAGATCCGCGAGTTCCTCGGCCACACGTGGGCGAATGAGCTGGATAGCTGCCGCCTGGAGTTCAAGCCCGGCCTGTGCTGGCCCAACGGCATCCGCCTCCTCGACGAAGGCGGCAAGGCGCTCCCCGTCCAGCTCACCGGGCTCAAGACCCACCCCGACGGCAGCCTGGCGAGCGGCACGCTCTGGTTCCTTGTGGACAAGCTGCCCGCAAAGGGCAAGCGAAGCTACACCTTCGAGGGCGGGCGGAAGGCCGACAAGCCGGCCCGCTATCGCTCCGACCTGCGCCTCGACCTCCGCAAGGACACCTGCGAGATCACGACGAGCAAGGTTGGCGTCCGACTCCTCGCCGGCTCCAAGCGCTTCGACCCGCCCCTGCCTGCCGACAAGGCGCCCGCGCCCCTCCAGGCTATTCGGCTCCGCAGCGGCGCCTGGATCGGGCGGGGGCGCTGGGACACCGAGCTCGCCTGCACGGGCTACGAAGCGCTGCTTGTCGCTGAGGGGCCGGTCTTCGCCGAGGCAGTCGTCCGCGTCGAGTTCGCGGGCGGCAAGCACTACACGGCCACCTACCGCGTCATCGCCGGGCAGGAGGTGGTGCTCATCGAAGAGGAGTTCGACCTCGGCGACCCCAAGCGCTTCGTGCTGCCCAACTATGACGAACGCTATCGCTTGATGTGGGACTGGTGGGGCGGCACCCATGGCCGCTCGCCGTCGCCCAACAACCTCGTCTTCTCCCTCTACGACGCCAAGGCGTTCGCCCCCGACACCGCCCGCTGGCACGGCCACCACGCCACGATGCCCGAAAAGGGGAATCCCGGACAGCACGGCGGAACCGCCGAGTACAAGCTCGACTTCTCTCGGAGCCGTCTCGACATCGTGCTCAACTCCTGGCTCCAGTGGGGCGACGACGAGTCGGTCTTCTACACCGCCTGGAACAAGGCGAACCCGACCGACGCCCTCGCGGTCGTGGCCATTCGCCCGTCGAAGTGGGTTCACCCCGACCTCGTGCCTCACTCGCCCGGCTTCATCAAGCAGCACACGCAGACCAACAACATCGGGGTGTGGGTGGACAAGGCGCCCGACCTCTATCTCCGCGCCCCCGTCAACCGCGGCAAGCGAGCCTGGCTCCTCGCCGCGCTCGACGCGAAGGCCGACATCGCTCCCACCCTCGGCCAGTTCGACCTCACGCCCCAGCTCCTCGTCAAGCACGGCCAGAGGCCCCTCGATAAGGTGAAGGACTGGGTGCTCGGCTGGGAGGAGAAGGTGAAGCACCCGTTGCTCTTCTGCAAGCCGGGCGACATGGCCGCCCTGCGCTGCCGCATGGAGTCCCAGCCCGACCAGTTCAAGCACATGCAACACCAGGCCGTCTACCGCTACATCGCCACGGGCGACGAGAAGGAGGCCCTGAAGGCATTCGGCGAGGTGATGAACACCCTCCGAACCATGCGCAGCGTCACCCTTGAGGGCCTCGCGCCGTTCCACCCCAGCCACAACCACATGGGGTGGGGGTGGACCATGCAGCTCGTGGGAGCCACGCTCGACGTGGTGCTGGCCTCGCCCTCGCTCACGGCGGAGCAGCGCGACGAGGCCCGCGCGCTCATGGCCTACGTCCAGTACTGCGCCTGGGACAAGGATTTCTTCCCCGGCCGCGAGGAGGGCTTCGCCTGGGGCTCCGCGAACCAGGGCAGCATCCTGATGGCCGGGCGCGCGCTCTGGGGCAGGCTCCTAGCCGACCATCCCAGGGCCAAACAGTGGGCGACGGACGGGACGAAGTTCGCCATGTGGGACCTCGAACGCTACCTTCATCCCACGAGCGGAGCCGCCATGGAGTGCCCTGCCTACGCGGGGGCCGCCATCTCGTCGGACCTCACCGTGCTCCTGGCAACCCAGGACGTCGTGGACATCACCCCAATCCTCCCGCGCCTGCGGGCGCTCTGCGACTGGCGGGCAGTGACCATGCCTCCACCCGACCCGAGGTTCGGCATGCGAACGCTGCTCACCCTCGGCGACAGCCCCTACCACGGGGACAGCATCGCCGCCCTTCTGGGCATGGTCCTCCAGAAGTCTAACCCTGAGCTTGCGCAGCGCTGCCTCTGGCTCCACCGCCAGAGCGGCAGCCAGGCCAGCTCCTTCACCAATGCGCTCTTCCTGGTGGACAACTCTCTGCCCGCGGCCGCGCCCACCGTGGCCAGCCGCCACTTCCCAGGCTTCGGGGCCGTCCTCCGAACGGGCACCCTCGCGCCCGACGAGACCTATCTGTGCTACTACCACGGCAGCTTCTCATTCGGCCACTACCACAGCGACCAGGGCACGCTCGTCTTTTACGCCAAGGGCGCCCCCTTGATGATGGACTTCGGCTCCCAATACCAGCCCAACATCCGCCAGGCCTGCTTCCACAACACCATCACCTACAACCACCGCGAGTGGCCCGAGCCGAAGAAGTGCCCAGGTCGCGACCACCCCGACTGCTTCTACACGGGCAAGCGCTGGTTCGACCACGACGTCGAGCCATCCACGTGCATGGAGTACGCCTTCGACGAGACCGCCGGCGACCCCAGCGGCTCGCTCGGCGAGATCAAGGAGTTCGCCAGCTTCCCCGCCGCCGACTACGCCCGCGGCGAACAGCCCCAGCGCTACTTCCACACCGTCCCCTATCGCTACGACAAGCCCGACTGCTACGCCGACATGAACTGGGGCAAGCCCATTGAGGTGAGGCCCTTCACCTGGAGCCGCCAGGTCATCCTCGTCAAGGACCCCGACCCGAAGGGGACGAGCTACTTCCTCGTCCACGACGACCTGTCGGGCAACCAGAAGCTGGAGCCAGCCTTCAGCCTGTGGGGCCTGACGAAGTGGGTGGAACTCAATGCTGGCCAGCCGCTCCACACTCTCCCCGGCCAATGGGGCGTTGACCTGGACGTTTTCGTGGCCGAACCGGCAACGCCCCGCATCGAGGCCAACGAGCTGGCCCACACCAACGCCTCGGTGAATGCCGGCCGCTTCCAGCAGCTTCACAAACGCCCCTTCGAGGAGCGGCAGAGGCTCCTCCGCATTCTTGGCAAGCCGGGCGACGGCTTCACGGTCTGCGTCTACCCTCGCAAGCCGGAGGAGCCGAAGCCGCAATTCGCCCGATTGGCCGGCGTGCCAGGCATCAAGGTCATGCTGCCGAACGAAACCCATTGGGTCATCGCGTCGCGGGCGCCGGTCACATTCACCGAGGGGCCATTGAGCTTCAGCGGCACGGCGGCGGTTGCCAAGCAATACACCGACGGGCGGGCGAGCCTCACCCTCCTCGCCCCCGGCAAGCTCGCGCTCGGCGCCCTGACCCTTGAGAGCGACAAGCCGGCGACTCGCGAAGCGCGTGTTGCCCAATGAGATTTGGAGTGCAACAATGCTGACCAAGCTGCGTGTTGTGAACTTCAAGTGCCTCCGGGATGTCGAGGTCGAGCTTGGCAAGGCCGTAGTTCTGGTGGGGCCGAACAACTCTGGCAAGACGACAGCGCTTCAGGCACTCGCTCTTTGGGAGATCGGCCTAAGGAATTGGAACGAGAAGCGCAGCCGGGCTATCTCCGAGGCACGGCCGGGCGTGACGATCAACCGGCGGGATCTCATCCCTATTCCCATCCCCAATGCGAACCTTCTCTGGCACGGTTTGCATGTCCGTGAGTTCCAGAGGGTTGACCGCAGGCCTGGCATGAAGAACATCCGCGTAGACATCGTAGTTTCGGGCGTTAGTGCAGGGAAGCCGTGGGAGTGCGGGCTGGAGTTCGACTACGCGAATGAGGAGTCCTTCTACTGCCGGCCGCTCCGTCTCAGTGGCGAGGGGAAGCCAAAGCGCATGCCTGTGCCAGAGGCGGCAAGCGATGTCCACGTAGCCTTTCTCCCGCCAATGTCGGGGCTTGCGGCTATCGAGGACCGCCTCCTTCCTGGGACGATCAACGTGCGGATCGGGGAAGGCCGAACCGCCGATGTCCTCCGCAACTTGTGCTAC
>VGYV01000610.1 GCA_016872855.1 Planctomycetota bacterium | reverse complement strand
CTCAGCATAGGCATGGCAAGGACTTACGCCGAAATACACCTGTGCCGGCGCTGGATCGCCAGCTGCTCGCGCCGACCGACAACCACAACCCCTGGGGGCTACCCACAAAGAACCCCGAAGCGGCTCATTTGTAGGGTGTTTTGCTGAGTGAGCTTCGGCCTGCGATCCGGCGGCTTACGCCGCCGGCAAAATCTTGTCGCCCCTTCGGGACTTGACTGGGGCTGCCAGGAGGTATCAGTCATGCCGTTCATCGCCAACACGGATGCCCAGCGGCGCGAGATGCTCGAGGCCCTCGGGCTGGCCAGCCCCGATGACCTCTTCCGCGACATACCGCCCGCGCTCCGCTGCAAGGGGCTGAAGCTCCCCGACGGGCTTGGCGAGATGGAGGTGCAGTCCCGCCTCGCCGCGCTCGCCGACCACAACGCCACGGGGCTGGTGAGCTTCCTCGGTGGCGGCATCTACGACCACTTCATCCCCGCCGCCGTCGAGGCAATCGTCGCACGCAGCGAGTTCTACACCTCCTATACCCCCTACCAGCCCGAGCTCGCCCAGGGCAACCTTCAGGCCATCTTCGAGTTCCAGTCCGCCATCTGCCGCCTCACGGAGATGGAGGTTGCCAACGCCTCGCTCTACGACGGCGGCACCGCGCTCTACGAGGCCATCATGATGGCCCTCCGCGTCACCGGCAGAAACAGGGTCGTCGTGGACGACAGCGTCAGCCCCATCTACCGCACGATGATTCGCTCCTACACGAGCAACCTCGGCATCGAGCTGGTCGAGACGCTCTCGGCGGAAGGGCTGCCTGACCGCGAGGCGCTCCGCAAGGAGCTGAACGACCGAACGGCGGCGGTCGTCGTCCAGAACCCAACCTTCTTCGGGTGCATAGATGACGCAACCGACATCGGCGCGATGGCCCACGCCTGCGGCGCTCTGCTCATCATCTCCGTCTACCCCGTCTCGCTTGGCCTCCTGAAGACCCCTGGGGCAATGGGCGCCGACATCGTGACCGGCGAGGGCCAGAGCCTGGGCCTCCCACTATCGTTCGGCGGGCCGTACCTCGGCTTCATGGCCACGCGCAAGGCGCTGGTCCACAAGATGCCCGGGCGCATCGCAGGGCGGGCGCCCGTTGCCGGCAACGGGCAACCCGATGCCCAGGGGCGCCAGGGCTTCGTCCTCACCCTTCAGGCCCGCGAGCAGCACATCCGCCGCGAGAAGGCGACCTCGAACATTTGCACGAACGAGGCGTTGTGCGCCCTCACGGCACTGGCCTACCTCTCCCTCCTGGGCAAACAGGGCCTCCGCGACCTCGCTCAAGCCTGCGCCGACAAGGCCTTCTACGCCCAGCGGCGCCTCCTGAAGGTGCCAGGCGTCACCCTCAGATTCCCGGGCCGCTGGTTCTTCAACGAATTCGTTCTCAACCTCCCCTTGCCGGCCGACAAGGTGATCCGCAAGCTCCTCCAGCGCGGCGTGGCCGCAGGCTTCCCGCTCGTCCGATACTGGCCCGAGATGGACCACAGCCTCCTCATCGCCGTCACCGAGAAACGCACGAAGAAAGATATTGACCTCCTGGCCCACTTGCTGGAGGCCATCCTGTGAAGAATGGAAGGATGGATGACTGGATGAATGGATGGTTGTCTGACATTCATCCAATCATCCACCCATCCAACCCTCCCGCCACCGCTGTCAAGGAGCCGCCGCCTTGAAACTCATCTTCGAGAAGTCCGTGCCCGGCCGCCGAGCAGTGCCCCCCATGCCAAGCGGCGTGAAGGCATCGGCACGCATCAAGCCCGAGCTCCTCCGCCAGCGGCCAGCCGAACTGCCCGAGCTCTCCGAGCTCGATGTCGTCCGCCACTTCACCGAGCTGTCGCGCCGCAACTACGGGGTGGACACGGGCTTCTACCCCCTCGGCTCGTGCACGATGAAGTACAACCCGAAAGCGGCGGAGCGCATCGCCAGCCTCAGCGGGTTCGCCGACCTGCATCCGCTCCTCCCGCAGCTCCCAGGCGGCGAGATGCTCGTCCAGGGCGCACTCGCCGTCCTCCACGAGATGGACCGCCTGCTGCGCGAAATCTGCGGCATGGCCGCCTTCACCATGCAGCCCCTCGCGGGCGCCCACGGCGAGTTGACGGGCGCCATGATCATTGCCGCCTACCACAGGGACAAGGGGAACCGCAAGACCACAATCCTCATCCCCGACTCCGCTCACGGCACAAACCCCGCCTCCGCGGCTATCGCGGGCTACCGGGTCGAGAGCATCCCCTCCGGCGCCGACGGCGAGATTGACTTCGACCAGCTCGCCCGCGCCCTCAATCCCGAGGTCGCCGGCCTCATGCTCACCTGCCCCAACACCCTCGGCCTTTTCAACCCACGCATTCAGGAGATCGCCGACAAGGTGCACGAGGTGGATGGCCTGATGTACTACGATGGGGCGAACCTCAACGCCCTCCTCGGCCGCTGCCGCCCAGGCGACATCGGCTTTGACATTGTCCATCTCAACCTCCATAAGACCTTTGCTACCCCCCACGGGGGCGGCGGGCCGGGGGCCGGGCCGGTCGGCGTTGTCCCCAAACTCGTCCCCTACCTCCCCATCTCAATCGTCCGCGAGCGCCCCGACGGCTCCTTCTACCTCGACTACGACCCGCCGAAGTCCATCGGCTACATCGCGCCCTTCTACGGGAACTTCGCCGTCATCCTGCGCGCCTATGCCTACATCCTCATGCTCGGCCGCGATGGCCTGCTGCGCGCCTCCGAGAACGCCGTCCTCAACGCCAACTACATCCTCGCCCGCCTCAAGCCCTACTTCGACCTTCCGGTGGACCGGCCCTGCATGCACGAATGCGTCCTCTCCGCCTCGCGCCAGGCGAAGAGGGGCGTCCGCGCGATGGACATAGCGAAGGCCATCATTGACCGCGGCTTCCATCCCCCAACCGTCTACTTCCCTCTCACCGTCCCCGAAGCCATGATGATCGAGCCGACCGAGACGGAGTCGAAAGAAACCCTCGACGCGTTCATTGCGGCGCTCATTGACCTCGCCGGCCTAGCCGAGCGGGACCCCGAATCGTTCAAGCGTTGCCCCACCACGACTCCTGTCAGCCGCCTCGACGAGGTGGCCGCCGCCCGCAAGCCCGACCTCGCAAGCCTGTGACGCTCCCACGATGGCGGACAAGCCGTGTGGCACGGCCGCCGCACCCCCCCGTTCCCACGAGGAGCGCTCGTGGAGAGACGGCACGGACCCACACGGACTGACACGGACTGAAAGACCCCAGGGGGAGAATCTGCCCGTCCGTGGCTGTCCGTGTCAGTCCGTGTGCTTTCCTCACAAGCCCCAAGCGGGGCAGCAGGAGCGGCGACTGCGGCTCTTGCTTTCCCCCCGCCGCGCGGTATACTGGAAGCCGGTGGCTGTCATGCCGAGCGGAGCCGAGGCATCTCTCTTCGCCCTTCGCCCGCTGTTCGGACAGGAGGCCCGCCCATGCGCCCTACCGCCCTGACTCTGGCAGGATTTGCGCTCCTTGCCGCCGGCTGCGCCCGCCCCGCAGCCTACTGGCACAACCGCTGGCTCGACTTCACCCAATGCTTCACTCTCCAGGCCGGCTATGGCCTCGGCCTTGATGTGGAACTGCACGTCACCGACTGGGTCGCGACCGGGGTAGGAGCTTCCCTGGGCGTCAAGTATGGTTGCATCGGTGGTCACCCGGTGGGCGAGGATACCGAGCACGCCGGCCCTGATCTGCACCTCGGGTTCCCTATCCGGCAACTGGCATATCTGTCTGTGCCCGAGCCGGACATCCAAGGATGGCCTCCTGGGTTGCACCCACTCCTGATGACAGATATCGCGTCCAGACAGGCCGGATTCGCCTGCCCCTTCGTGACACCGTCGGGTTCAACACCCCCGTCTTACCTGCTGTCGGGACAAAGGGTGACGGCTTCAGTCCTCTTCCTAAACCTGGTCGCCTTCAGTGAAAGTGGCGGGAGGCGGTACGACGCCAAGGCCGCGGACAGGTTCGAGATGGATATCGCTGCGACTCTGTTGGTGCCCAGCTTCCGGGTTGGGTTCAACCCAGCGGAGTTCCTCGACTTCCTCCTCGGCTGGACCACGCTCGACATCGCGGGCGACGACCAGGCGGTCCAGACCCTTGACAACGGGCCGCCAACGCGCGAAGATGAACTCACGGGGGAGCGGCGTATCTGCACGCCAGCCTCAGGAGGAACAACGTGAGGAAGCGGCTGGTTTCAGGGACACCCTTGCTCCTCGCCGCGGCCCTCGCAGCCTGCGCGGGAGCGGCCGAACCGAAAAGGAGGCCAGACATGCTCGAGACCGACACGATCAAGACCTCCGCCGGCGACCTCAAGATCACCTTCGTCGGCCACGGCACCCTCATGTTTGTCTTCGGGGGCAAGACCATCCACGCGGACCCCGTGTCCGCCGAGACCGACTACGCGGCGATGCCGAAGGCCGACCTCATCCTCGTCACCCACGACCACTTCGACCACCTGGACCCCGAGGCCATCGCGGCCGTCCGCAAGGAGGGCACGGCCATCGTCCTCACCCAGAGGTGCGCCGCGAAGGTCAGGGGCGGCATCGTGATGAAGAACGGCGAGGCCCGCGAGGTCGCCGGCCTCAACATCGAGGCCGTCCCCGCCTACAACGTCGCCCACAAGCGGCCGGACGGCAACCCCTTCCACCCGAAGGGCGAGGGGAACGGCTACGTCGTTGCGTTCGGCGACACCCGCGTCTACATCGCCGGCGACACCGAGAACACCCCCGAGATGAAGGCCCTGAAGGACATCGCCATCGCCTTCCTCCCGATGAACCTCCCCTACACCATGACCCCCGAAATGGTCGCCGACGCCGCGAGGGCCTTCCGTCCCCGCATCCTCTACCCCTACCACTTCGGCAAGACCGACACCGCCCAGCTCCCCAAGCTCCTCTCCGCCGAGAAGGGCATCGAGGTCCGTATCCGCAAGATGGAGTAGGAAACTATCTCAGAACCCACGCGGGCTGCGACGCCAGCGATTCTGGCCGCAGGCAAGGAGTGAGGAGGAGGCGATGCAACGGAGAGCATCGGTGACGAC